>JBDLIZ010000267.1:0-7135 GCA_039714615.1 Pseudomonadota bacterium
TAGGTCCCGGCCTGTATGGCGACAGCCGATTTTATCAATCCCACGAAACCTACCATCTGTTCAATAACTGCAATGCATGGACTGACAGGGCACTGCAAATCGCAGGATGTCCCCCCAAAACCGCACCAGTCTTCACGGTGGATGACCTCATGGCCAGGGCGCGCACATGCGGCAAGGTCATTCAGTCACAGTCAAGCGATTAAAGCGAGACCCGAGACCCGAGGCCCAAGTTCCGAGGTCCGAGGTCCGAGTGCTAAGGGTCATCTGCAAAGACATACAAATATATGGCGACAGATCCCTAGTGCAAACTACGCCGTTCTACTGCAAATTTGGTATCCGCAATAAGCTGTGTGGCCTCGGTCTCTGGCATACCTTCGTATATTTTTAGAAATTCCAAGTCCTTGCGTGTACCTCTGTGTGCGATAGCTGTTGCAACAAGTTGCATCGCCTCAAGTGAACGCCGCTGTTCCATCCATTCTGTCAACGAAGCAAGAATCTCGACCCATGAAACATCAATTTTCACAAATTTATTAACCCAGTACTCGATCAAAAAAATGCGATTCTCTTTGACCATCTCGTCGAACTCAGACATGGCCCGACCGCGATCCCATTTGTCTTTTGTGTAAGGAGGCTGCAGGCAATCATCCAAGTACTCTCGGCGCAAGGAGAACCAGCCATGATCATTACACTCACCCCAAAGGCTACTAAGGTCCAACGGTGACAAGAGATGCAGATAAGGGACAAGCGCTAGCACCTGGCCCTCACGAGTGATACCAGGGTGCCCCTTTACCCTAATACCAAGATGGTGGCTCAAATGTGCCAAGAGCTTGGCTGGTTCTGGACACTCATTGATGGCGGATTCTGCTAATTCCAATAAAGCCGGCGTGGAAAAATAGAGCGCAGTCTGGACGTAGTAAGGACTGAAGCGAAGATGATCCCAGTGTTTAAGAAGAAGTCTCTCTGCCTCATCTTCTGACAACCGCATAATCATCTCAGATTTTAACCAGTCGGAGTCGAAGCACTCACCCCAAGTCTGTGCATTCCTCAAGCCACGCTTATTTAAGTGATCATCCAATGCTTCAGATAGCTGCGGTGACCAAATATTCCGTCCGTATTGCCACCAATAAACATGTTCGTCCGCAGCAAGCTTCTCGATCATCGCCGGTACTGCTTCCTGGTCTCCTCGAATCAATCGCTCTCTGAGAATATTGTCGGCAAGCGCATCCGATGGGATTGCAGCACGGAGTATCTCAATGTCGCTGGCACATTGTGTTGCCGCCCAAAGTGAGAAGGCCTGGGTGCGCAGATATTTGTTACATGTCTCATCTTGCCAAACGTCAAGAAGGGCATCGCGTGAGGATTTTGACATGGGACGGTTATTTTCCTCCTGCGCACGCCGCCATTCATCTTTAACCTGACTCAGAAACGGTGAGAATGATCCTGAACCTTCAACTCGCTGCTGAATCTCCGCAAGTTCTTGCACTACGTACAAAACTGCCCCTGGATGATCGATTCCATGGAGCATATAGGTAATTTGCCATCTCAGTTCGTCTTGCGATTCTCGCTGAATAAAGTAATTAATTGCTGCAACTGGCGGCCATTTATTGAAGGCCCAGCGAACTTCATGAGCTGCGAGTTCGTCACGTGGAGATGGCATTCCTTTTTTATCGGGCTCATCCGAAAGCGCTGCCCAGGCATCACAAACTGGCCCCAAGTAACGTGCCGGATCATTTTCACAACACTGCGCAAAGGCCCAAAGATAGTCGGCTAGATGATCCCCTCGCTCATCATCTGTGGACCAGCACACTTCAATGGCCAAGGCCAGAGATGAATCGGCGATATGCCCAGCCAACCGCAACGCACCCACCCTGGTATCTCTGCCCAAGCTCTCCCGCCTGAGGACGACATCCAGACTCCTAGCCAGGTGTCCACCATGATGAATCATGGCATGTTCGATTTGTATATCTCGCCACGGGGCTCCAACACCAGGTTCCATACCAGCACAAAGATCAATACCACCAAAAATATCCCCATTACGGAGTCGGGCTAAGTGCCCGTTAATTGATCGATCGTGGAATTTCCCAACCAGCGCCGGCACTTGAGAAGAGTCTGTTTGTGACAAAATAGCCAATGCCTCCCACCTGAGGTGAAGGTTGGACCGATTATGCGTCACCGGATCATCCAGCCAAGTATTTATCATCTGATGAGCAACTTTTGCCATTGTCATACTGGCTTGACTGGATAGACGAAAGGAATGAAAGAGTGCTAGCGGGTTTGCAACAGCGACACGCTGGAGAAAGTTTTGTGTTGATTTTTCCAAGGCAAGGACAGCTCCCAATACCTCCGCATAATAGGGCTCCTCTAGCACTTCTTCAGTCAGAAGATTCTGAGAAACAAGTTCTGCAGCAGCGTCAGTAAGAAGCCAATCGCGCACCCGATCATGTCTGAACTCAAGGTGTTGGTCATCAGACGTACCAGAGAGGCTAATTATCTCACCCTGGTGAGCAAGTTTAGCCAACAAGTGTAAATGCTTTCCTTGCAGACAAGCCCAACCACTAACCTCATGCCAGCTGGGTTCGACCTGCCTGTATACGAGCATGTTCTCTGCCAGTTTATGTAGTGCCTGGCGGTAGTCAGCAGGAAAATGGTCCGCCGCTAATGCTGCTGTTCGCGAAATAGAGTTCTCTATGAACTGGCTGATTACCTGATGCGGGTCTGGTGCCGTGTTCTGATCATGGAGCGCAATAAGCAATGGGTCATTCCCGAATGCCCGGGAAATTGATCTGGCGCTCAACGTGCTCAATTTTGAGCCCATCAGGACTGCCCGCGACAGAACGGCATTACAACCTTCATTCTCCGAGAAACCTTCTGCCGGGAGGATCATAGTTTCAATATGCTTCCTGAACTGATCTCCCAGTATCGCAAGGATCTCCGGCCAAATTGGGCATATAACGCTCCAGGGGGGTGAACCGCCCTTCTCATCATTCGTTGCCGTATAACCCCATCCAACAAGCTTTTCTGTCAATAGCCGTGCCTGGCCTGAACGGTTGATATCCTCGACAACCAGAAGTAGTGGCTTTCTGGGTGAGCAAAATGACAACGCTGACGCCCCTGCTGATGCCAAGGATGGGTGGAGTTTCTTCAGCGTTGCTTCAACGGCCTGCTCAATGGTAACTGCCGAAGAAACTACTTCATGTGTGAGAATCATTCCAAATCCGCCATTTTTTATGTATTGCTGCAGGAATTTATGGCATGCAACTGTTTTTCCAAGGCCTGATCCCGCCATAAGAAATGTCATTTTGTGAGAGAGACGGGACATCAGAGTCATATCCAGCTCACGCTGGATCCAAGCATTTGGATTATCAGGAGGGCTATAGGTTTTCAAATTCTTCAGGGAAAGTTCGCGGAGAAGCTCTCTTGAAAGTTGATCATGCTCGATGTTTAGATAGGAGTAGCGGAGCCACTGTCCAGCTGGCTGGGTATCAAGAAAATGGCAAAGCCTGGAGCATGACCATAGGTCTATTTCTATTCCGTAATCACGGCCCGCCCTCTCAACAGCACGCACTAAATCTTCGCCCGGTTCTTCGGTTGTAGTAAGAACTAATGTAGCACGCAGATTCGGTATGTTTTCCCGCTCCGCATCCACAAGTTTTGCTGTTTTGATAATATCGCCGGGTACTGGCTTTGCCTTCGTGCCTTTACGCTGTTTAACTTTAGAAGGGTCTTGTAGCCATTTCTTTTGTAGTTCTTTTCGTGCCGTGGTCGTATGATGGACAGCGATCATATGCGGCGGTTCGGCACCCTTTATGAAGCATATTCCATCCAAAGGTGACACTACCGTTTTACCGTCGGCATTTACCCCCGTATGAACTAACGTACTGTAAACTGTATTTGCTTCCCTTAATATTGCAGTTGCAAGACGCTCAAAGAGCCCCACATCAGTAATAGCTGCCAGGGCCTGCGCAGTATTTTCTACGCTCATTGTCTTGTTTTAGATAAGTACATATTCGTTAGCCCGGCACCTGAAATTTGCGAAATATGCACAAGCATCAGTCATTATCCGCCCTGTATATCGCATTGACAAAATCAGCACACATTTCAAACGTGTGCCAAACTGATGGCGGACGCAGTATAAACTCGCCATGGGCATGCCAGTTGCGAATCTTGTTCACTGTACGCAGTAGAACATCCAGGTAATCGACTGTATTGGTATTTGGTACCTCAGCTTCATCATAATCGATTTCGATTGAATCCAGACTCTTCTCATCCATCTCATCGATCTTCTTAAAAAGATACTCATCTCTTGCTCGCAGCATCGGCGTCCTATGCCATGCAGAAAAGTCCTCATTCCTTATCCAGCCCTGCTCAATCGAATATTCGATATACGCGTACAGACCTCTTTTCCTTTTCTTCTTCAGCTCAGCAATGGTGCCCTCCCCCAACCGATTACACAGCGCATATTCCAATGTGGTAAATACCTGTAGTGCAGCTACCGGAAAGAAGCTGTATTCATACCATGTGTACAGAAGTACATTTTTTGCAATGTTATAGAGATTATGTATATCGTCAGGGACTGATTCATCAAGGACCAGTGACGCTAACAGCCATGCGCAGCGTAACTGGGACACGATTCAGACGTACAAGACAACTGGCTCAGACACTGGTGGGCGGCTGGGTAGAGGCGATCAGTTTTGCGAAACGGGGGATTTCTATGAACAAGCGCGATCAAGGAGTAAGATAAAAACACCCGAGACACATATTCAGTACATGTCTCGGGTGGTGACTCATTGGTGACTCACGGGAGATAAGGGAATCGCAAAAAGCAACTAACCCTTTGTTTTAAATGGTGCCGGAGAGACGAATCGAACGCCCGACCTTCTCATTACGAGAGGCTTATTAGGCTGCGTAACGAATTCTAACGCATAGTAACTCCGTGTAACAACAGCTAGTTACGTAATACCATCTCACCACATTTTTAATGGTCTGATGCAGAAAGGGTTATGGCGGGAGTGATTAATTACGTGACTAATAAAAGCAAAGGCCACCCCGAAGGATGGCCGGTGCATATAGTGGCTAGGAAGGGAAAGGAACATCAGGAGAATGTTTATTGCCACTGACTGATACGATATGTGTAACCAGCGGCTTTGCATATTGTCCTGACGTACAGCCGGACGAAAGTCTTACTACAGGGCGTCAGCGAATCACGATCTCTTCAATCCACTCGCCGTGAATGCTATTAATGCGCCTATCCGGAATCTTCCTGCGACATTCCTTGATTGTTGCCCCGTTGCTGTCCTTGAATGGGGTCCTAGGCATTTTGCTGTTATACCGCCTGTCACCAAACTGGAATCGCTTGTTTCTCATTGCCGCACCTCTCAAGAAGAGCGCGATCTTTCAATTATAGATCAAAAAAAACACCCTCTCCCGGCATGGCCAGATCGCTGACAATCCCGGCCTCATGTCATAGGTATTTCCCCTGATTGTTAAGCCCCGTCATTCTCCCTACATTACTCGCGCAGACTCGGAGGTTTGCAACGGTGGCTGAAAAGTTGCCGAGGATCGGCGGCCTTCGGGTCGCCGTTCTTTATTTGCAATACTGTCTGTAGGTTTATTCTGGTTCTGGCGTAAGCACTTCCCACAACCATAAAAATATTGATGGGCCAGAGAGTAGGTATTAACAGCTTTTATTATCTTCCTCCGTTATCAGAACTAGACTTTAGTCAGTGCCCAAGAAGCAATTAGGCATAAGAATTGATAATGACTGTGGGAGGTGCATCATGAATAAATTTGTGGTTTTTCTTCCTGTTTTATTATTGGTAAGCACCCAGTTAGCGGCGGAACCGCCCTTGAATCCACCACCCATCGAAGTTGACGCATTTGTTGTTAATGACGAGGCAAACCCAGTGCCAGTGATCGGGGTAGTTCAGATCATTGATCCAGCGACGGTGGCCTTTCAAGCGACAGCCTCATGTTCTCTGGGGGGTGGGTCGGGCTGTGGGAGTGATATATTCACCGTTCCTCTGGGGAAGCGTGCTGTTGTTGAGTACGCATCGGTGGTCGCATCTATGCCGGTGGAAACTGGAGTGGGAGTGTCGGCTCAGATTACTACGACTTTGGATTCAGTTGAAGTGAGCCACCAATTATACAGTTCCGAGGTGAGCCCTATCAGTGTCATGGATGGTAGGAGGGGTATGACCGCAGGGCAACTGGTGCGTGTGTATGCAGATCCAGAAACCACAATCAGAATGAACGGTGGAACAAGAGGGCCTTCCACGCCCGGGATAAATGTTAGTGTGGATTTTTCTATTAGTGGATACCTCGTTGACATGCCATAGTCTGTGTTTGCCACCAGAGGTAGATGCGGCATAAGAAAACCCCGGCACATGGCCGGGGTTGTCATTTCTCAGGACAGTTATAAGTGTCCATATTTATGGTCACATTATGCCCTGGGGCTTGTACGTCTGTTGCCGTGATAATCGCTGAATTTGCCCCTGATGCGAGTGCTTCCTCAGCGGCTTTTAATCGAGCATCTGAAATATTATCAGCGGTATATTGAAAAGCATTATATACGTGACCACTTGCCACTCCGACAAAAGTGCAATTTTTGGCAATCTCTGCATTTATTAACTTAACAGGTAATTTTGCTGTTACAGAATTTGATCCGCTAGAGACGGCGCAGCCAGATAAAAATAGCGCAATACAACCCAGAATAATTACTTCTTTCACGTATCAACTCCTTTGACGTTGGTTAAGAATCAATGTTTCCAGTCAAATAAATAACACCGCCACGATGGTCGGGGCTTGTCAGTCATCATCGTCATATTCCCGGTCTGCCTGCTCATATTCATCTAGCTCGACATCCTCATGTTCAGGGCAACAGACAGGGCACCTGTCCCTGACGCTCTTGAAGGCATAGCGCATACCGCAGGCATCGCATGTTGTGGTGGCTTCAGTCATATAAGAACACCTTCCCCAATTTTGCCAGATAGACAACCCGGGATGGCTATATAAGCAAAGACTAAAGGACCGGAACCGACCCAGACTGTGTGAAAACCCCTAAATCGATATAATGCGGCTTTCATTGAGGAACGCCATGAAATGACAGGTTTTATTGAAGGAGAATGCAGGACGCAAG
>JBDLIZ010000268.1:0-7131 GCA_039714615.1 Pseudomonadota bacterium
AATCTGCTGATCCTGGTGTCTTTGCTATTGAGCGGGTTTTATGCCTTGCCCAATCTCTATCCGGAAGATCCTGCGGTGCAGGTTTCTCATTCCAGTGGGGAGCTGGATCCTGGCTTGCAGCAACAGATTACCAATCTATTAGCAGGCAAAGGGCTGAACATCAGGGGGGTGGAGGTTGACCCCGAGAAACTCATGGTGCGTTTTGACAATACCGAGACCCAGCTGCAGGCGGCTGATGTGCTCAAGACCAGCCTTGATTTTCGGCACATCGTAGCGCTCAACCTGGCCCCGGCCACTCCCGGCTGGCTCAGGTCATTTAATGCCAAGCCGATGAACCTTGGGCTGGATCTGCGAGGCGGTGTTCATTTCTTGATGGAAGTGGATATGGATGCGGCGGTTCGCCAGGCGCTCAACCGATATGAAGCAGAGTTCCGCGGTGAACTACGCAAACAAAAAATCCGTTATCTGGGCGTTGGCAGTTCCGCTCAAGATTTGACGGTTAAGTTCCGTGATGCCGATTCGTTAACCAAGGGACTGGAGCTGCTCAAGGAACAGTATCGCAATGAATTGCTATTCGAACAGAGCCAGTCCGATAAAACCTGGATGTTGACTGCGGAAATCAAAGAGACGGCGGCACTAGAACTCAAGCGTTCTGCTCTACAGCAAAATATTACGACCTTGAGAAAACGGGTCAATGAGCTTGGGGTCGCCGAACCGGTGATCCAGCAGCAAGGCGAGAACCGAGTGGTTGTGCAGTTACCGGGTGTTCAGGATACGACTCGGGCAAAAGAGATCTTGGGAGCCACGGCGACCCTGGAGTTTCGCTTGGTAGACGAACAGGCCGATGCTTTTTCTGCCAAGGAAACGGGACGCATCCCTATCGGCGACAGACTGTACCATGAGCGCAATGGAAATCCCGTATTGCTCAAGCGGCGGGTGATGCTCACTGGGGATTATGTTACCGATGCCGCCTCAGGTATCGATCAGGACACGGCAGGGCCGGCGGTGTTTATCACTCTCGATGGAAAGGGTGCACGCCTGTTCAGCAAGGTCTCCGGTGACAACGTAGGTCGATTGATGGCGGTCGTGTTTATCGAACACAAGACCGAGACCGTAGTACGTGATGGGCAGAAGGTGCGCACCACCCGAAAGGTGGAAGAGGTCATCAATATTGCTCGGATTCAGGAGCAGCTGGGTAAGCGCTTCCAAGTGACGGGGCTGGAAAGTTCGCGCGAGGCCCGTAAACTGGCCCTTTTACTCAAGGCGGGTGCCTTGGCGGTACCGATGCAGATCGTAGAGGAACGTACCATTGGGCCCAGCCTGGGTCAGCAGAATATCGATCAGGGTTTCAAATCCGTGGTCATCGGATTTATTTTGGTGATGCTCTTTATGGCGATTTACTACCGGGTGTTCGGTTTAGTGGCGGATCTGGCGCTGGCGGCCAATCTAATCCTGATCATCGGGATCATGTCCATCATTCCCGGCGCTACGCTGACCCTGCCGGGAATCGCTGGTATCGTGCTGACGGTGGGTATGGCAGTGGACGCCAATGTACTCATTTTTGAGCGCATCCGTGAAGAGCTGCGTATCGGCAATTCTCCACAGGCCAGTATTCAGGCCGGTTACAGCAAGGCACTATCGACCATCGCCGATGCTAATATCACGACTTTGATCGCTGCCATCGTACTGTTTAGTTTCGGCACCGGGCCGATTAAGGGCTTTGCGGTCACCTTGTCGATCGGTATCCTCGCCTCGATGTTTACGGCCATCATGGGAACGCGTGCAGTGATCAATTTGATCTACGGCGGTCGTCGCATTCCGACCCTTGCGATATAAAGTCCCTTCATGGCTGGCCTTTTCGACTCATTTACAGAGATAAAGAAACAATCCGTATTCTGATCGGCCCCTCCGACATTCACGAGTTAATCAATAAATTTAAAGGCGAAACATGCGATTCCTGGCTCGCAAGACAGAAATAGACTTCATGGGCAAACGCAAGTACGCGGTGGTCTTCTCTGGGTTATTGATATGTCTATCGATCGCCTCGTTTGCCCTCAGGGGATTGAACTATGGCATCGATTTCACCGGGGGTACACTCATTGAGCTGGGTTATTCAGAGCCGGTTAAACTGAGTCAAATCAGGCAAGCTATGGAGGAGGATGGTCTGGATCGGGCGGTTGTGCAACATTTCGGAACCGCGCACGATGTGCTCATACGCCTGGCGCCCGAAGACGGAGAAAATAGCTCGGATCTGAGCAATCGCGTCACAGAAATGTTGCAGAATCAGGCGAGTGGAACGGTGGATGTGCGCCGGGTCGAATACGTGGGCCCTCAGGTTGGTGAGGAGTTGCGCGAAGATGGAGGCCTGGCCATGCTCTATGCCCTCATAGGTATTTTGATCTATGTGGCCTTGCGTTTCGAGTATCGGTTCTCCTTCGGCTCGGTGATCGCTTTGGTACACGATGTCATCATTACCATAGGATTCTTCTCCGTCACTCAGGTCGATTTCGATCTCAGTGTGCTCGCCGCTCTACTGGCGGTGATCGGTTATTCACTCAATGACACCATTGTCGTTTTCGACCGTATTCGCGAGAACTTTCGTAAGATGCGCAAGGCCGATACCCTAAAGATCGTCAACAGTTCCATCAACCAGACCTTGGCACGAACATTGGTGACCTCTATCACCACATTGGTCGTGTTATTGGCATTGTTTTCACTTGGCGGTGAGGTGATTCACGGATTCGCCCTGGCCCTGATCGTGGGCGTGGTGATCGGTACCTATTCCTCCATCTACGTGGCCAGTACCTCAGTGCTTTTGCTCGGGGTGAGCAAGGCCGATTTGATGCCAGTAAAGAAGGAGGGGGCCGAGTTGGACAGCCGTCCTTGAGGGGTTGTTTTTCAAGCTCTCGGCTATACCACCTAGATCCTGCAAGTGATCGCACTTACATAGCACAAGCTCTTGATCCGTATAGCGATATTTGCTCCTTCGGGAATCACAATAAGGATTCCACTCGGTCTCAAATTCGCTCTACGAATCAATGTCTTGCACTCTATTAAGCACGATCACTTGCAGGATCTAGGTGCCAGGTGAAACCTCAGCGTCTTGACCATGGCCTTGAACACCTTGGGGTTTCCCGCCACGATATTGCCGGTCTCCAGGTGAGTATGTCCCCCAGAAAAATCGCCGACCAGGCCCCCGGCCTCTTGGATCAATACGACGCCAGCCGCGGTATCCCAGGGGTTGAGGCCAAACTCCCAGAAGCCGTCTAGCCGGCCAGCAGCGACATAGGCAAGGTCCAAGGCTGCTGAGCCCGCGCGTCGTACCCCCGCAGTGTCCTGGATGAATGCCCTGAGTGTTCCGAGGTAGGCATCGACGTCTTGATCCGGGCGAAAGGGGATGCCGGTACCGATCAGGGCGTAAGTAAGATCCGGTAACTTAGTGACCCGGATCTTGCGATTGTTGAGCGTGGCGCCTTCACCACGACTGGCGCAGAATAATTCTTCTTTAAAGGGATCATAGACTATCCCCAGTTGAAGACGATCCCGGTGCTTCAACGCGATAGATACAGCAAACTGGGGGAAGCCATGCAGGTAGTTGGTAGTGCCATCCAACGGGTCGATGATCCATAGATAGTCATTTTTTTCGATTTCATTGTAACCGCTTTCTTCGGCTAATATGGCATGCTGTGGATAGGCTCGGCGGATGATACGAATAATCTCCTGTTCCGCCAGGTTATCGACTTCGCTGACGAAGTCGTTGCGTTGCTTTACCTTTACCGACAGTGACGCAATCTGGTTGATGTGGCGCATTATAATGCTGCCCGCGGCGCGAGCCGCGGAAATAGCAATATTGAGTGTGGGATTCATGATGGATAATCAGTAGAATTTTGAATCCAGGTCTTATATCACGGTATAAGCGCCGTGGATATCTTTATACCCATGACGAATGAATTTTCCGGTTACCTAGCACGCCGCCTTTGCCGTATAGCGGCGTTGGAACACGTAAGCCATAGATAAGACTATGACTTACGCATTCCGCCTTGCTCTACGACAAACTCGACGCACTCTGCATTCCTGAAAATCCATCCGTCATGGGTATCCTCGTTGAAAAACCTATTGCACCAGGATATTGGAATATGCCGATCTACGAGTTTTACTGTGCTGATTGCCATACTATCTACAATTTCTTCTCGCTGAGGATTAACACCGAAACGGTACCGAAATGTCCCCGCTGCGAAAATCCCGATCTTAAAAAACAGATGTCGGTGTTTTCCGTCTCCAACGGGGGCCGTGATGAGACCAAGGAGATTTTGGGCGATATTGATGAAGACAAGATGGAAAGGGCGCTGGTGTCACTGGCCAACGAGATGGGGGGATCGAGGAGGATGATCCAAAACAGGCCGCCCGACTGATGCGCAAACTCTATGATTCGACTGGACTTAAGTTCGGGTCAGGGATGGAGGAGGCGATGAGACGCATGGAGGCTGGTGAAGATCCTGACCAGATAGACGAGGAGATGGGGGATATTCTAGCACATGAAGACCCCTTTACCGTAAGTTCCAGAAAGGCCCTTAAGGATCTGAGGCGTAGCCACTTACCCCCGAAGGTAAACGAGACCCTGTATGATCTGAAATAGGGCTAGGACTCAGTCGGAAACCAAGTTGCTGATGGCGCTGGGGTGGCCAATATAGTAACCCTGTGCATAATCGAAACCGATCTCTTTCAATTTATTGTAGGTGGATTCATCCTCTACTGACTTGGCGATGGTTTTCTGGCCCATCACATGACTAATTTCGTTAATCGATTTCGTCATTATCAGAGCTGTTTCATCGGTAACGATATTTTTTATGAGCTCGCCATCGATCTTAAGATAGTCGACCGGTAGTGATTTGGCTAAGTGAAAGGAAGACAGTCTAGTACCGAAGTCATCTATCGCCAATTTGCATCCTAGTTTCTTCAATGAGGTGATCAGTTGTTGGCTACCCGTGAGGTTCGCCGCTGCCGTGGCCAGAGGGAGCTCGAAACAGATCTTGGTTGGCGGTATGCCGCTTGAATCGAACAGTCGGATGACATAATCAAGGAACTCCTTGGAGGCGATTGAGTGGGCGCTAAGGTTTATCGAACAAAGAAACACCCCATTCATTTGAGCGGGATTGTTTTGCAGCCACTGAACGAGGGCTGATATGACCCATCTATCCAGTATCTCCGATCGATTCAAGCGTCGGGCGGCAGATAGAAAGGTGCTGGGTTGCAATATTTTGCCTTGCGGGTCTTTCATGCGTATCAGCAACTCGTAGAAAAATCCTTGCTCCAGATGGCCATTGAGTGGTTCTATCGCTTGGTGGTCGAGTGCAAATCGCTTCTCAAGCAATGCTCGATCGATATGCAAGCCCCATTGCGGCCCGCTTTGTTTACCTGGTGTAGGGTCATTGTTGTCTCGGTACTCATGGATGCGGTTGCGTCCGCTCTTTTTGGCTCTGTAGCAGGCCTCGTCCGCGGCGTGCAGAACGTTTGAGATCGAGCCGCTGTTTTTGGTGAGGGGCAACAGGCCTATACTCACACCTATGCTGAATTGTTGATTGTCCCAGGTAAAGTGGAGATTTTCGACGCTCTCACGTACGGAATTTGCTAACCGATAGGCCTGCTCAAGGGAGCAATGTTCCATTAAGATCCCAAATTCGTCACCCCCCAGACGGGCCAGCGTGTCGCGCGTTCTCACTTGGGTTTGTAATAACTTACCCAGTTGACGAAGCAGATCATCACCTGCCGTGTGTCCACAGCTGTCGTTGATGATCTTGAACTCATCCAGATCCAGGTAACACAGGGCGTGTTCGCTCTCATCGAGCTTGGTCGTGTCTAGGATGCGTTGCAGACGTTTGTTAAATTCTCGACGATTGACCAGCCTCGTGAGATCGTCATGGGTCGCTTGGTAGGAGAGCTTTTCTGAGAGTATACGAGCCTCAGTGATGTCTTCGCAGATGATAAAAAGACTGTTTCTACCGCTCACATCGCGCACCACCCGTGCCGTATCTCTAAACCATAGCTCAGCCCCCTGTTTTGTGAGCTTGCGACATTCCCAGCGATGAACCGTGTCTTGGTCTTGAAAACAGCTTGCGATGTATTCCTTGGTAGTCGCACGCATATTGGGCTCGAAAAGCGAGCTAAATGGCTGATTCAACAAAGTTTCAACCTTGTATCCTAGCTGTCCCGCGCCAAATTCATTTACCGAAAGAATCTTACCCTGAGGGTCCACGGTGAAAAACATGGAAGGTAGATGATCGTAGAGATCACGGTAGCCTCTCTCGCTGCTGCGCAATGCCTTTTCCACGGTCTCACGCTGCCTGATCTCGACTCTGAGGTTCTGTTCGCTGAGTTTGCGTTGCTCGATTTCGTGTTTTAATCCTTCGTTCAACTGATGAAGTTCCGCGGTTCGAGTCGCTACCCTTTTTTCGAGTTCGACCTTGGTATTTCTGAGTTCATTTTCAGTGATTTGATGCGATAGCAGGGTTTGAATCCGGGCAAACAATACCGGGAAATCGATCGGTTTGGCAACATAATCATTTGCCCCGAGGGCCAAGGCCTCGACGATATCGAGCGGGTCATGCTTTACCGTGACCACAATTATGGGTAATTCAGAGGGGGTATGTTGCTTACGAACCGTTTTTAAGACGGTGTAGCCATCGATATCGGGCATCAGGATATCAAGCAGCACCAGGTTGAATCGCCTTTGCCCGATAAGTTCTAGAGCTTGCTGGCCACTGGCGGCTGATGTGACCTCATAACCCTTGCCGGAGAGTACACCGCTCAGAAGCTTACGGGTCGTCTCCGTATCATCCACGACTAAGATTGATGTGACGTCCTTGTTCATCAGAAGTGGAATCTATACTCCAGTGTTGTCATTTGGCCACACTCTAAGCTGGCGGCGTGAAGAATAATTTACCAGATTTAGACTAGCGAAACTGTGAACCATTCCACGCTTGATGACCTTACCGCAAGGGGCAGGGTGATTTGAATACGACCCGATGACAGCAATATTTTTTCGGGTAGAAGGCTAGACCGAAAACACTGGATATTTGGTGTCCTTTCAGGGGCTAGATCTCCTGTCCCGGGCTAAAGATTGGCAGAGGCGCG
>JBDLIZ010000269.1:0-7114 GCA_039714615.1 Pseudomonadota bacterium
TTACATTTTAGATTTAATCAGGCCTCAAAGCCTTTCTCCGCGTAGCGGCTTCGTCCAACCCGCGCTTTGTTACTGCGCGCAGCCTTCGATGAGATCTATCGGTGTGGCTTTCAGGCCGCCAGTCTCAGTAGCATGCTTGGCAGTACCGGCCTGACCAAGGGTGCAGTGTATCATTATTTCCCCAATAAACTGGCCATGGGCTATGCGGTTGTTGATGAAATCATCCGGGATTGGGTGCTGTCGCAATGGCTTGAACCCCTGGAGACGATAGACAATCCTATTGATGCACTACAAAAACCTATTAGAGACATAGATGACAGTATGAGCGACAGACTGCTCAACTTTGGCTGTCCGCTCAACAATCTCGCCCAGGAGATGTCTTCCATCGATGAGGGATTCAGGCAACGGCTCGAAGAGATCTTCAGGGACTGGAGGGCGCTCATCAGGCGCGCTCTGGAACGGGGCAAGCGAAAGGGCTACGTACGCTGGGAGATCAATTCTCGGCAAGTTGCGGCGATGCTGGTAGGAGCTTTAGAAGGCTGCACAGGCATGGCCAAGAATGCTCGGGATATAGAGCTGTTGCTTCAGTGTCGCTGCGAGCTGATCCGTTACCTCGAAAATTTGAGGTGTTAGGCTATGGCTGAACGCTTTGCCCTGTTCGTTATACGCTGGCGATTCCTGATCGTTGCGCTGATGTTGCTGCTGGTGGTGGGAATCGGCAGTGGTGCTCGGTTTCTATATTTTACCAATGATTATCGGGTGTTTTTCGGCGCGGACAATCCACAACTGGCGGCCTTTGAGAATCTGCAGGATACCTATACCAAGAATGATAACGTCCTGATCATGCTGTTGCCCAAGGACGGTCACGTATTTACCGCGGATACGCTGCGGGCGGTTAAGGAATTAACGGACCGCGCCTGGACCATCCCCTATTCGATCCGGGTCGACTCGATCACCAATTTTCAGCATACCTATGCCCAAGGCGATGAATTAATCGTACAGGATCTGGTTATCGCCCCCGAAAAACTCCAGGCCGCGGTATTGCAGCAGAAGCGGCATATTGCCCTCAGTGAGCCGCTATTACGCGATCGGTTGATCTCCTCTGGTGTCCATGCTACTGCAGTAAATACCATCGTTGAACTGCCAGGCAAGAGTGTCGAGGAGGTCCCGGAGATTGCGCACTATGTGCGAGAACTGGTTCGGCAGATGGAGCGGAAATATCCACAAATCGAGTTCTACCTCACGGGCATGATCATGCTGAACAATGCCTTTCCCGAGGCGAGTCAGGGAGACATGACAACCCTGGTGCCCGTGGCATTTATTGCCATTATCATTGGCCTGTTGATTTTTTTGCGCAATCTGGTGGCCACGCTTGCCACTTTGCTGGTGATCATTTTTTCCATCGTCTTGGCAATGGGCACCAGTGGCTGGTTGGGTATCGCCCTGACGCCTCCCTCGGCAAGTGCCCCAACACTTATTCTTACCTTGGCGGTGGCTGATTGTGTTCATTTTCTCACCACCTTCCTGCTGGGGATGCGTAAAGGGCATGCCAAAGAGGCTGCGATCGTCGAGAGCCTGCGGATCAATCTGCATCCGATCTTTCTCACCTCACTGACCACGATCATCGGGTTTTTAAGTTTGAATTTTAGTGATTCACCTCCCTTCAATGATCTGGGAAACATTACCGCCATGGGGGTAGGCTATGCCTTTGTGTTGAGCATCCTGTTTTTGCCGGCCTTCATGGCCATGGTGCCGCTGCGGGTACAGCCGGGTCGCGGGCATGCCTTGCGGCTGATGGAGGGACTGGCGGAATGGGTAATCCGTTGGCGCCGTTCCCTGTTGCGGGGACTGGGTTTCATGACCCTGGTATTCGTCTCACTGGTACCGCTGAATGAACTCAATGATGTCTTTGTGGAGTATTTCGATGAGTCGATAGAGTTTCGGCGCCATACCGATTTCATCGCGGATAATCTCACCGGCATCTATTTCGTCGATTACTCTATGGACAGTAAGGATTCCGGAGGCATCAGCGAGCCCGCGTTCTTGCGCAATATCCAGGGTTTTACCCAATGGCTGCGAGACCAGCCCGAGGTGCTGCATGTCAATGTGATCACGGACACCTTCAAACGGCTCAATAAAAACATGCATGGTGACGATCCAGCCCGCTATGCATTGCCGGAGAAAAGGGATCTAGCCGCCCAATATCTGCTGCTTTATGAAATGTCGCTGCCCTATGGATTAGATCTAAATAATCAGATCAATGTGGACAAGTCGGCCACCCGTATCTCCGTTACCCTCGAGACGCTCTCTACCCGGCGGATACTGCAGCTGGAGCAGCGGGTTGAGCAATGGTTAAAGGACAATACACCGGAGCTGCTGACCGCCGGATCCAGCCCCACGATCATGTTTTCGCACATCGGTCAGCGCAATATCCGCAGCATGCTGTGGGGAACGAGCATCGCTCTGATATTGATCTCATTGGTGCTGATCTTTGCCCTGAGATCCCTGAAGCTCGGCTTTCTTAGCCTGATTCCCAATCTGGCGCCCGCAGCTGTCGCCTTCGGCATTTGGGGGTTGCTGGTGGGTAAGATCGGTTTGTCCCTGTCCATCGTCGCGGGGATGACCATAGGGATCGTGGTTGATGATACCGTGCATTTTTTGAGTAAGTATCTGCGTGCCCGCCGGGAGCAGGGGCTGGGCCCGGAGGATGCCGTGCGCTATGCATTCTCTACGGTAGGAATCGCCTTGGCAGTGACCACGGCGGTATTGGTCGCCGGTTTCCTGGTGCTGGCCTTTTCCGCCTTCGAGCTCAATTCCGGTATGGGCCTATTGACCGCCATCACGATTGCAATCGCCCTGTTTATCGACTATCTGTTGTTACCGCCGTTACTCATGGCATTCGAGAGAGATTCACCATGAAGCCATTGATTTTATTAGCCCTAGCCCTCATTATGCCGTTGTTTTCCCAGGCGAAGACGCCGCAACAACAAGGTCTGGAGATCGCCGTCGCGGCGGATCAACGAGATGCGGGATTCGGCCATTTCACCGCGGATATGGTCATGATCCTGCGCAACCGCAAGGGTGACGAAAGTGTGCGCAATATTCATAACCGGACCCTTGAGGTCGAGCAGGATGGTGATAAGAGCCTGGTGATTTTCGATCGGCCTAGGGACATTAAAAACACTGCCATGCTGACCTTCACCCATGGCCTCAAACCCGATGACCAATGGATTTATCTGCCGGCCCTCAAACGAATCAAACGCATCCATTCACGCAATAAATCGGGCCCCTTCATGGGCAGCGAATTCGCCTACGAAGACCTCGGTTCCCAAGAAGTCGAGAAATACAGCTATACCTATCTAAAAGAAGAATCCTGTGGGCAATGGGAATGTTTTGTCATCGAGCGCCGGCCGGAGTATGAATATTCGGGTTACACCCGTCAGCTGGTGTGGTTGGACAAGCAGGAATATAGGGTGGTTAAGACGGATTACTATGATCGTAAAAACGCCTTGCTGAAGACCTTGGAATTCAAGGGTTATCAGGAATACATCGGGCACTACTGGCGGCCGGACGAGATGTTCATGCAAAATCATCAGACCGGGAAGAATACCCTGCTCAAATGGAGTAATTATCAGTTTCGAACCGGCTTGACCGATCGCGATTTTAATCCTAATACCTTGAACCGGGTACGGTAAAGTTCGGTATGTAAACGCGTTTGCAATGGCTGATTTATTCCCGCCAGCCCTAGGAGCACGATTGTACGGCATCCTGGGTTTGGTTTTTCTCTGTGCCGTGGCCTCGCAGGTGACTGTGGCCTATGACATGCCGGGTGAACTCTCCGGGAATGTGACACCTCAGCAGCGTTATTTTTTCCAGGATGCGGACTCAGGGCCGTCTTATCGATCCAATCTCTCTCTCGCCGTCGAACCCGAATTCTACCTGGATTGGCAGAATCGTCGCCAAGCGTTGACCATCAAGCTGTTCGCCCGACTCGATCAGCGCGACCAGGAACGTACCCACGTAGACATACGCGAGCTCAATTGGCTGAAGATCCAGGGTGACTGGGAATGGCGTCTGGGTATCGGCAAGGTGTTCTGGGGAGTCACGGAATCCAATCATCTGGTGGACATCATCAATCAGACCGATACGGTAGAAAACATCGATGATGAGGACAAGCTCGGCCAGCCGATGGTCCAGGCGATCTGGTTGAGAGACTGGGGCGCGGTGCAGTTTTTTATGCTGCCCTATTTTCGCGAACGCAACTTTCCTGGAAAAGAGGCGCGTCTGCGCCCCCCCCTGGTCGTGGATAGCGATCGTGCCGAGTTTGAATCCAGCCGCGCCAACCGGCATATCGATTGGGCGATACGCGCCAATGGCTCCTTGGGGCCGCTGGATTTGGGGATATCCCAGTTCATCGGTACCGGCAGGACGCCACAGCTGCTGCCAGCTAGGGATGATGATGGAAACCCCATACTCATCCCCCGCTACAATCAGATCAAGCAGACCGGTCTGGAGGCGCAGGCTATCGTCGGAGACTGGCTATGGAAGCTGGAGGCGATCTATCAGTTCAATCCAGTCGAGGATTTTTTTGCCGCTGTCGGCGGTTTCGAATACACCTTCGTCGGGGTGTTCAAAAGCGTCGTGGATGTGGGGGCGCTGGCGGAGTTCAATTATGACGCCCGGGAGGGAAACTCGCCTTCCCCCTTTCAGAACGATCTTTTCGTAGGGACCCGTTTGAGTTTTAATGATGTGCAGAGTTCCGAGATACTCGCCGGTGGCTTTTTTGATCTCAATACCGCCGGGCTGAGCCTTCGTATCGAGGCGGCCCGTAGGTTGGGGGAGCATTGGAAACTGAGCCTGGAGCTGCAAACCCTCGCTAATATCGATCAAAAAGATCCACTCTTTGGCCTTCGCAAGGATGATTTCTTGCAGATCGACCTTGGCTATTTTTTCTGATCCCTATTGTTCAATCGGTATTGCCACCTGTGGGTGGCGAATTCCTATTCATGCGGCAAAATGAGTCGGCTGGCGCTAGTTTTTGCTTACCGGAAAGCCGGTGCCGTTCCATCTCAAGCGCGCTGCTCAGGCTGACCCGGTAGGACTGTTCTGATTGCTGGAGTTGCAGGATGTGTTTGGGCAAAGCCGCTATTTCACGCTGACAGTGGTGGCGAATAGATACTAAATCGGTGGGGGTATCCGTCAGTCTCCTGCCTTCCCGCATTACCGGCTGTATGAGAGGTTTTCCTGCCTGCGATTCACCATGCAGCGTCATCACGTCGCCCACGGCATATCCGTCTTTTTCGAGCCGGTACACTTGCTTGCGCCCGGGCGATGTCGCCTTGCCTGCCGAAAGTTTCATTCGATTCTCTCCGGCGTACGATACCAGCTTGTAGGCGCTGTCGATGAAGGGTGCGTCGGCTGATGTTCCCATGCGTGTCCCCACACCAAAGGCATCGATGGGAGCGCCTTCTTTGAGCAAGTTGTCGATCCGGTTTTCGTCAAGTTCTCCACTGGCAAAGATACCGACTTGTTTCAATGCAGCTTCATCGAGAATTCTGCGTGACTGCCGCGACAGTTCCAAAAGGTTACCGGAGTCCAGCCGGATAGCGCGTACATGAAATTCGGACCCAAGCCGCTGCGCAAGAGCTACCACTTTTCGGACGCCCGCAAGCGTGTCATAGGTATCGACCAGTAATACCGTATCGGGGTATACTTCGGCAAAATGCGCCAGCGCCTCGGCTTCATCAGAGTGGGCGAGCACATAGCTGTGCGCCATGGTACCGCTCAGCGGTATGCCGTATCGCTGGCCGGCCAGCACGTTCGAGGTGCCTTGTGCGCCTGCAATGAAGGCTGCACGTGCGGCTTTCAGCCCGGCGTCGATACCGTGATAACGCCGCAGTCCGAAATCTATGACGGGTTTTCCCCGCGCCGCGGTGACAACGCGGGATACCTTGGACGCCACCAGGGTCTGAAAATGAATCTGGTTCAGCAGGAAACTTTCGACGAGCTGCGCCTGTGGCAAGGGGGCAACGACTTCCAGGATGGGTTCCCCAGGAAAGACCACAGTACCTTCCGGTACAGCATAGACATCCCCGCTAAATCTAAAACTGGCAAGGTAGTCGAGGAATTCCGCTTTAAACTTGCCTATGGATGCCAGGTAAGCGAGTGCCTCGTCGTCGAAATGCAGCGATTCCAGGTAGACGAGTGCATCGTCCAGACCGCAGGCGATCAGGTAGTTGCGCTGCCTGGGCAGCCGGCGGGCAAAAAGATCGAAAACAGCCGTATCGAACATATCCTCAATCACGTAGGCCTGGAGCATGGTCAGCTGATACAGGTCGGTGAGGAGGGCGTACAGTCGGCCGGTTGACATGGATCACCCAGTCTTCAGCAGAGCGCCCTCGAGGAATACCCCGGCATTGCGGAGTTGATCAACCGTTGCCTGTATTTCCTCACGTGAGATACCGATAGGGCGTGTTGCTGCGGTGATCACATGCACTTCATAACCCAGCTTTGCGGCATCCTGTGCGGTCGACATCACGCAATAGTCCAGCGCCAGACCACCGATCCAAAGGCACTTGGCGCCGGCTGCCTGCAGCCGGAAGTCCAGGTCTGTGTGATCAAAACCAGAGTAGCTATCGTGGTCCGGGTCGAATCCCTTATTGATGATGGTGGCATCATCCGGCAGTTGCAGCTTGCCATGGAGTTCCGCCCCCGGCGTATTCTGAACACAATGCGGGGGCCAGGGCCCGTCCCGCTTTTTAAAACTGATATGTTCCGGGGGGTGCCAGTCACGTGTTGCAAAAATCACGGCCTGCGCCTTTTCCGCTGCCTCGATCCATTGGTTCAGGACCGGGATAACCTGATCGCCGTCAGGTACCGCCAATGCGCCGCCCGGACAGAAGTCGTTCTGGACGTCGACGATAATGAGTGCATCACTTTTGCCAAATTTATCCATCAAGCGTAAAGCCCACCCTCATTGTCACCTGCCAGTGCCTTACCGAGTCATTATCGAGTTCGCCACGGATCTCGGTAACCTCGAACCACTTCAGCTTGTGAATGCTTTTCGATGCCTTTGCGACCGCCTTGTTGACAGCATCTTCGATGCCACTGGTTG
>JBDLIZ010000270.1:0-7103 GCA_039714615.1 Pseudomonadota bacterium
GGCGCACCCGTGCAGCATCATCAATCCCATGACGGTCAGAATCGTGAGTAAAAAACCAGTGTAGCGTATTAGGATCATTATTCAAAAAGCTCCGAAAACCAGTCCACTGCCCGATCAACGCCGGTATAGACCCCCTTGCCGCAAGGCGCCGGATCCTTTGGAGCACTGTCCTTGATGAAGGGAAACCATTCGGCCCCACTGCAGCCCTCATCGGCAACCAGACCGGAGACCGGATCGATCAACATCCACTCTACCTCAGGGGGTTGCACCATATTTAAAGGGCTCGTTGAGATCGAATTCATGATATCCGCCCATACGGGCAAGGCACCGGTAGACCCGGTCAGTCCAGTCGGACGATTGTTATCCTGACCCACCCAGACGACCACCAGATGTTCCCCGGAGAATCCGGCGAACCAGCTGTCGCGAAGACCATTGGTGGTACCTGTCTTACCGGCTACCTTGAGTTCCTCCGGTAACAGCGTCTTCAGCGATCTGGCGGTACCCTGCTGGGTCACCTCATACATCGCGGAGGTCACTAGATACACCGCAGCGGGGTCAACTGTGCGCTCCAGCTTGAGCGGATATCGTCTTAGCGGTAAGCCTTGACGGTTCATGACCTCGCGTATCGCCTTGAGAGGAACACGATAACCACCCGCGGCCAGGGTCTGATAGATCTGACTCACCTCCAAAGGAGAGAGCTCCACCGCACCGAGCAACATCGAGGGATAACGCGGCACATTGCGAGACAAACCTAGCCGGTACAGATTATCGGTCACCGCATCCAATCCTATGGCGAGCCCCAAGCGTGCCGTGGAAACGTTATACGACTGCACCAAGGCATCCCTCAATAGCACCTGGCCGTGGTTTTTGCGATCGTAGTTTTGCGGTGACCAAATATTTCCTTTGCTCAGTCGTAAGGAAAGCGGTGCGTCATCGACCCGAGTGGTAAGGGTATATTGCCTGGGCTGCGACAGGGCCGTCAGATACACTACCGGCTTCATCAAGGAACCGACCGGACGACGGGCGTTCATCGCCCGATTATAACCCGCATAACGAGGATCGCGACCGCCGACCAAGGCGAGTATCTCACCATTTTCAACACTCGTGACGACGATCGCGCCCTGAACCTTCTGCCGGACAGCGCCTCGACGTTTGTCCAGCCTGGCAAGCCTGCGGGTTATGGCGCGCTCCGCATCGAGTTGTACCAGCGGATCCAAGGTCGTAAAAATCACCAACCCTTCGGCCCGCAGATCTTCTTCTCTATAGTCCCGCTTCAATTGTTCGCGCACCAGTTGTACAAAGGCCGGAAACGGGGAAACCCCGGAGGGCGCCTTGGCGGACACCCCCAAAGGAACCGACTTACCCCTATCTGCCTCAGCCAGCGACATATGGCCATGTTCTGCAAGCAGGTCCAGCACCAGGTCTCGACGTGCCCTGGCCCGTTGCGGGTGCCGGCGGGGATCATAATAAGAGGGACCCTTGATCAAAGCCACCAGAGCAGCCATCTGCTCGGATTTCAGATCGCTCAACCGACGTTCGAAGTAAAATTGACTGGCCAGGCCGAAACCGTGGATGGCGCGTTCCCCATCCTGACCCAGGTAGACCTCGTTCAGATAGGCCTCCAGGATTTCTTCCTTGCTGAAATGCCACTCCAGCAGCCAAGCCATGATGGCCTCATTGAACTTGCGCCAGAGGGTGCGTTCGTTACTCAGAAAAAAGTTTTTCACCAATTGCTGGGTCAGGGTACTGCCCCCTTGGACCATCCGCCCCGCCTTGAGATTGACCAACAAGGCACGCGCCACGGCCATCACATCCAGTCCATTATGACCATAAAAATTCCGGTCTTCCACGGTTAGCAACGCCGCAACCAACAAGGGAGGCACGTCCGCCAACTGCACCAGCATACGGTCTTCATGGTGCCTGGGATAGATACTGGCTATCGCCACGGGTTCCAGACGCAGCAGGCCGAGATCCTCGCCACTGTTCTTGTCATAGATGCCGCTCACCCGCCGCTCTCGAAACACAAGGCGAATCAGCCGTTGCGGTTCATCGCCATCCCAGAAGGGAAAACCCCGGGTATGAAGAATCACGGTATTGCCCTTGCGATAATACTCACCGGGTTCATCCACCCGGCGGCGGCGTTGATAACGCAACAGCTTGAGTTCATCGACCAAGGCAGCCGCGGACAGAGTTTTATCGCCGTAAATCTCCAGCGGCCGGGCAAACACCCGCGCTGGCAAGGCCCAACGACGGCCCTCAAACTGCTGACGGATAAGAATGTCCAGATAGAGGGTATAGATCAGTGCCAGGAAAACGGTGCCCGCTAACAACAGTAAAGTCATCAGTCGCCAATGGCGGGTAAATCTGCCTCGGTTGGATTTATGGCGGTGTCTTGCGGTGGAACGTTTTCGGGAAGATCGCTTTCTTTGGGTCATTAAAAAGAGCCAGAAGACCTTTAGCAGGGTCTATTGTACCCATGACGGATGGGTTTTCAGGAATACAGAGTGCGTCGAGTTTGTCGTAGAGCAAGGCGGAATACGTAAGTCATAGTTTTTACTATGGCTTTCGTGGTCCAACGCCGCTATACGGCAAAGGCGGCGTGCTAAGTAACCGGAAAACTCATTCGTCATGAGTATACACAAGACTATTTTATCGCGGGTAGTTTGGCGTATCATAAGCGCTCTGTATAGCTAATTTATCTCATGTCAGCTGAAAACCCAGAGACCTCGGAATCCTATCAGCAGGCCGAACAACTCATCGCCTCGCTGCTTCAACCCGCGCCTTATCCGCATCCCGTGGATCATATCGAGATGATCGAAACCCACATCTCCTGGGTGATTCTTACGGGGTCTTTCGCCTACAAGATAAAAAAACCGGTAAATCTGGGCTTTGTCAATTATACAGACCTCAAACGCAGGGAGTATTTTTGTCACCAGGAGCTGCAACTGAATCGCCGTCTGGCGCCGAGAATCTATCTGGCCGTAGTGCCCATCACGGGCTCCATTACCCAGCCCAGGGTAGAGGGAGATGGGCCGGCTATCGAATTTGCCGTCAAAATGCATCAATTTCCGCAACCCTGCCTGCTGAACCGGCGCATCGAGAATAAGCAACTTACCCCGGTGCTTGCTGATCGCATCGCCCACCGCGTCGCGCGTTTTCACACCGGTATCGAGGTCGCTGGAAGAGATTCACCTCATGGCACACCCGAGGCGGTATTGGCACCAATGCAACAGAACTTCGCCACCATCCGCGACCATCTCTCAACCAAGGCGCTACTCAAACCGCTAGAACCCCTGGAACATTGGACCTACTCGCGTTACCGAATGCTCAAACCCACCCTGCGACAACGCAAGGATCAAGGTTTCATACGCGAATGCCACGGCGACATGCATCTCGGAAATATCGCTTTGATCGATAATGAGATAACGATATTCGATGGCATCGAGTTCAATGAACAAATCCGCTGGATAGACGTGATCAGTGAACTGGCCTTTCTGGTCATGGATCTAGACGACCGTGGCGCCCCCCGGCTGGGACAGCGGGTATTAAACCATTATTTGCAGGAAACCAGCGACTATGGCGGTCTGGCACTACTGCGCTTTTATCAGGTCTATCGGGCCATGGTCAAGGCCAAGGTCAACGCCATCCGGCTGTCTCAGGGACATCTCGATACTCAGCAACGCCAGGCCTTGGTCAGCCTATACCGCAGCTATACCCAATTGGCGATACGCTACACCGGCGATCAAAAACCAGCCCTGTTCATAACCCACGGACTTTCCGGCTCCGGAAAATCCACACTCTGCCAACACCTTGCCGAAGAGCAGGGTTTCATCTGGATACGCTCGGATGTGGAACGCAAACGACTCTATGGACTGGCGGCGTCTGAACACAGCCGTTCGGCGGTGCGCAAAGGACTGTACACTGAGCAGGCCAGCGAGCGAACATACGCGCGGTTATTGACGCTCGCAGGCCTGATCACCGATGCCGGCTTCATCGCCCTGGTGGATGCGACATTTCTCAGATCGGCCCAGCGGAGCGCCTTCATCGAACTGGCCAACAGCAACAACCTACCCTGGTGGGTGCTCAAACTACACGCCGACGAGAACACCCTGCGACGCCGCATCCAGGCCCGCCTCGCACGCGCGGATGATCCCTCAGAGGCCGGCCTCGAAGTCCTGACTCTGCAGCTTCATACCCGTGACCCCCTCAACGGCGAAGAACTCAAGCACTGCATCGACATCGATTCGGAATCCGAACATCCGATTGATGCCATTAAAACTCGGTTGGAATAATCATCTCGATGGTGTAGATATGTTATTTTTGGACCGATCGAATTGCAGGGCGTTTGCTTTACACATATGATGAATCGAAAGGGCTCAAGGAGAATTGAATGAAAAAATATCACGTATACGGAGTGGGTAATGCCCTGGTAGACATGGAGGTGACGGTCAACGACGAATTTCTTCGCCGCATGGGGATCGGCAAGGGCCACATGACCCTGGTGGATGAAAGACGCCAGATCGAGCTGCTGGCGAACCTGGATCACCGAAACGGCAAATGGGCCAGCGGTGGGTCGGCGGCCAACACCATCATCGCAGTCAATTACTTCGGCGGCCAGTCCTATTACTCCTGCAAGGTCGCCAACGACGAGGCCGGTGATTTCTATGTCGCTGACCTGCGGGCCGCCGGCGTGGATTCCAACATCAATGGCGTGCTTTACGAAGGCATTACCGGTCATTGCCTGGTGATGATCACCCCCGATGCCGAGCGCACTATGAATACCTTTCTTGGCATCACCGATTCGCTCTCGGTGGAAGAACTTGATACAGAGGCCATCCGCAGTTCCCAATACGTCTATCTCGAAGGCTATCTAGTAAGTTCTTCCACCTCCAGGGAGACGGCGATCGAGGCCAGAAATCTGGCGCAGAACCACGGCGTCAAGACTGCCTTGACCTTCTCCGACCCCTCGATGATCACCTATTTCCGTGACGGCATGACCGAGATGGTGGGGGACGGTGTAGACCTGCTGTTTTGCAACGAGGCCGAGGCCTTAGGCTGGGCACAAACCGAAGATCTCGATTTTGCCCTGGACAAACTCTCAGATATCGCGAAGTCCTATGCCGTCACACTGGGAGCCAAGGGTGCTGTAGTTTATGACGGTCACCAACAGATAGAGATCTCACCCCATCCAGTCAAGGCTATTGACTCAAATGGTGCAGGCGATATGTTTGCAGGGGCATTTCTTTATGGCATTACCCATGGGCACGCTTACGAAACGGCCGGCAAGATCGCCAGTCTGGCCTCAGCACGCGTTGTCTCCAGATTCGGACCCAGACTTCCCGCCGAGGAGCACAAGAATATTCTCGCCGAGACCTTGGAGCTTATATGTTGACCAGATTGATAGTTATTCCCGGTGCGATCATAGCTGCTCTGAGCATGACGCCCTGCTTCGCAGATACCACGCTGAAATACACCACCGACGAGGGTGGTAAACCCAACACGGTCATGGTCAGCGGAGCCATGGTGCGTACGGAATCGAACTATCGCCGGGGTAAGAACATGTCCTTCTACGATAACCGCAGTAAGACACTCACCATAATCGACGACCAGCAAAAAACCTATATCGTCATGAACAATATCACCATCAAGGAACAGGCAAAGCGCATGCAGGCCATGCAGCAACAAATGCTGACCCAGATGCAGGAGCAGTTGAAAGACTTGCCACAGAATCAGCGCCGCCAGATGGAAGAACAAATGGCGAAAATGGGGATGGGTCAGCCCTCCGCCAACCAACCCCCACCCAAATTTTCCACCCAAAGAACCCATCGATCAGAAAACGTCAACGGTATCGGCTGCGTGATCTATGAATCCTATCAGAACAAACAAAAAATCGGCGATGCCTGTATCGCCGAGGCCCAGGCCCTCAAGATTTCCAAATCGGACTACCAGACCCTACAGGGGATGTTCTCCTTCTTACGCCACCTGACCCGACAGTTCACCATGGGTACGCCAGGCGGGGGAAGTGAAATAGGGATGTTTGATAACGTCCAAGGCCTGCCGGTGAAGGTCACTAGCACTCAGGGGGAAGTCATGACCCTATCCGGCATATCCACGCAGGGCTTGGCGGCAGAGTTATTCAAGATACCCGATGGCTACAAATCGGCTGACATGAGCACAGCCTTCGGGAGCAAAACACCTCCTGATGGCGACCGAACAACTGCCGACGTCCCCGGTAATTCGCAAAGGTATGCGCCTCCGAATGGCCGTAGAGGCTATCCCCCCGGCAGCTCCGGCGGACCGTCTGCTCCTAACGGTGACGGCGGCGCCTACCCCCCTTCGCCGCCGCAGGGATATCGGCGTTATTGATGTGACATCTACACCGATCAATCCCTTTCGTACCGTGACCGCAAAACCACATGGGTGGCATAGGAAAACGGCACTGTTGCCAGGCCCTGGCTGGTGATGTTCAAGCCCTTCAGGACCTTTTCTCTGAACGGTGCCATATCCGCGACGATACACTTCCTTCGCCGAGCGCAATACTACTCCAGGTCAGCCTGGAGGTACTTGATCAGCCCGCCATGGCGGCATGTATAAAGGAGCAATCCTATTAACACAATTACGCAAGCCTGACCCTTTTTTTTCATTCGCAAGCCTGACCCTTTTTTTTCATTACGCAAGCCTGACCCTTTTTTTTCTTTTGTCGTAATCTTCATCTCGGTCTCCTCTCTTTTCGGTTTGATGACAGCTTGTACTCTCATCGTGGCGCTTTCCACGCCGATTAGGAAGAGGGAGGAGACCATTTCATCGACCCGTGTCAATAGGCAAAACGCCTCTTTCGCCACGAATTTTTCCTTTTCGTGAACACCAAAATAACGATTCCGCACCAGACGACTCATAAATACGCACCCCAATTCTCTGTTTGGCAGGCGTCGAATTCGAAACCGAACTAAGGTGTCAAAACCGTGTATAAGAAGCATAAACGCCCTTTTCCCCAAAGTCGAGGGGTATCAAAGACACTGAAATGGCGCGCGATGGCGCCATGGAACACCTTTTGAACCGCGTAATCTCAGCGAATCCCACTTTACTGTCGAGGTTTTTCCCAA
>JBDLIZ010000271.1:0-7099 GCA_039714615.1 Pseudomonadota bacterium
AACTTTAAGCCGCCGACAGCCATTGTACGGTGATGCCGCGCTCCTAACACGTGTAGTAGTCTAGGAGTCTGTCGGACTTAGGCGATCGTAGCGAGGGAAAGACGGTTTGAGGCGAATAGCCGTAGCTATTTAACGAAAAGGATCAAGAAATCTGTCCAAATCCAGCCTTTCCGCAGTAGGTCAGTCCTAAGTCCGACAGACTCCTAGACACGATCTGACAGTTACCTCTTTAGATGTCGATGGGTTGGCTTTGCACCTCCATCAATATCGGTAACCCTCTCTATTATCTGAAAGGTGTCAGATCAGATCTAGGCTACTACAGTTCAACCTACGGAGGTGGTAAGCCTGTTCTCTACTCTACCCGATTTGTGTTTGCAGTTGTAAAGAAAAAATACGCATTCTGATCGGTCCCACCATGAGTACAACTATTTGATAAATAATCATTAAATATCAATGCGTTATATTCATTAGTAGTTGCAAAGAAGTTATAATTTCAACTTCAGTATAATACTGACACCAAAGTTCCTGGTCTCGCTACCAGGCTTAAAAATACGCCCACCTGCAGGCACACCGTTGCTTGTTACAGTTTTATCTGGACTACGTCCCAGATCCCACTGTTCGTAGAATGGCACAATTTCCAAGGACTGAGTCTTGCTGTATTCATACTGCCAGGATAGGTTGATACGGGTCCCGAACTTCTCACCAAGTTCAAGCTGGGTATCGTCGAACCCTCCAAATCCTTGGAAATCAACTTCAATTTCCGGATCTATTGTCCGCAACAATTGCATATCGATTTTCCAATACACGATGTCGCTTTGATTGAATTTGACCTTAAATCCTAGTAAACCGTATTTCCATTGGTAGGTTTCTAACAATCCGGCAACGGGCGTTCCATCTGTTAGCGCAGTAGGACGTATATCCCGACGCCAAAATTCCGGGGACACAATACTGGATCCCCCTGCTTCACGCCAAAATTCCGGGGACACAATACTGGATCCCCCTGCTTCAGAAAAGTGAGATGTAGCCCCACGGAGGCGAAAGGCCACCAGAGAACCTGTCAACAGACGAGAGCAAATTGCTCCGCGAGGTTAAGGAGAGGCATTACGCCGATTTGGCGGATCAACCGCTGCCAGCCCTCGGCGGCAAGACGCCACTGGAAGCCGTTCGGACAAAGGCCGGCAGAGACCAAGTCGACTTACTGCTCAAGGGGTTCGAAAACTATAAAGCACGATTGCCAAAGAGCCAGCAGGTCGATTTCTTGAGCTTAAGGAAAGAACGGGGATTTAAGGCATAGCGCCAGGCTTCGGCCCTTGAGTTTCAGCGGAACATAAGGCCACTAAACCAGTGCCTGAGCACTGAGTGACAACTACCGGAAAGGAAATACCTCAAACAATCACGGTACCTTAAAAAACGCCGGCAAGTCGTCCTCCAGATACCACTTTTTGCGTTGCTCATCATACCACCATGATTGTTGATCATGCAGCGTCGTGAGCCTGTTCTGCCGTTCATGGTAAAAGTCTATGGATGCAGAGACGGTGGCCTCTTTACGGTCCTCGGTCAATTCGCTGCGGGTAACCCGATATGAAGTTACTCTAATCTCCTTAAAATGATCAGTATCGATGGACTTGAGTTCCTCTCCCTCACGGGCCCGTCTCATACTGGCGGCATCCTCGTATTGCCCCCATCTCAGCATCTTTCCATAAGCGCGAGTACGCTCACCAAGTGCATCAAGCTGCTTACGCTCCTGCATCGAGCTGCAACCGCATAGAATCCCCATGAGGATGAAGATTAGCATAGGGTTAGAGTAGGTCTTTAGTAATCTCATTGATATTCCAGAGCGTGATGTAATCGGCATTAAGCAAGTGCCTACAGACCGCATTGCAACACGGTGTTATACCTGACACGTTTTGGTATATACCCGTCACGGACGGGCACGAAGCTTGTGCAGCATATAACATTCCCTGGACCTTGACAGGGATAGATCCAGACAGTCGGTGGTCAGCGATCTACTGTGAAGAACAACACGCCAAAGCGCACTGGCGCGGTCAGTGTAATCGTGTCGTGGGGTTCTACCTGGTCCTGACTGAGCGCAAGCTCAGACTCCTCAATCTCCGCGAGAATCTTACGACAACGCTCCAGATAGATGCGCCCCTCCTCGGTCAGTGCGAATCACCGAGTCGTGCGGTTAAAAAGCCGTACCTGCAGCGATTCTTCGAGAGAAGCCAGCATACGCACGACCGACGGCAAGTATTTTCCGAGTGCATCGGCCGCCGCCGTCAGGCTTCCCTGTTCAACAATCTTCACAAACACAGCCATTGTTTGAAGTTTATCCATATGGTTAGATTGCTCCAAATAATGGAGTAGTTAGTTAGGTACTTCGGCATTTATTAACTTAATTTAATTAACTAGCCTATTCATCACAGAGTACATGGTGCTCTGAAGCAACCCTGACAACCGAGATGTTTAACGCGAGGTAACAAACATGAAAGCAGCTATCATTATTTTGTCAGACCCGAAAACCGGTACGGAAGAAGCGCTGGGCCGGGTGTTCAACGCGCTGGCGGCAGCCTACGACTTCAAGCAGCAAGGCGACGAAGTCACTGTCTTGTTCCAGGGCACCGGATCGCGATGGGTTGGCGAGCTAAGCAAGCCGGATCACCCGGTTCACGGTTTGCTCGAAGAAGTTAAAGACACTGTGGCAGGTGTTTCTTGTGGATGTGCCGAGGTCTTTGGTGCTACCGAAGAAGTGGAGAAATCCGCTTTTGAATTTGTAAAAGGCAACGCTGTACCGGGCACAGCCGGTCTACCCAGCCTGCGCAAACTGGCATCAGAGGGGTACACCATCCTGAGCTTTTAGAACTCACTAACCGGGCAGCGTGACGAACCATTGTCCCCTGCCCGTATCTCCTTTCCCGCCAGCAGGAGACTTTAGCATGCCCATTAGCAACCTCTACCACGAAGGCGAACTGGCAGTACAACAGCGAGCTAATGAAACCAAAATGGCTCGCATGAATGGCGGCGCAGTGGACAAAACGATCCCAACCGGGGCGTTACGCTTTATTGAGCAGCAGCCAATGGCCGTGATCGGCAGCATCGACGCGGATGGCCGTGTCTGGGCCTCGGCGCTTTTCGGCCAACCGGGATTCTTGCGCGCCCTGAATGATCACACCCTGGAGATCGATCTTTCACAACCATGCTCGGCTACAGACGATTCCCTGTGGACCAACCTAGGCGAGAATTCGAGCGTCGGTTTACTTGTCATCGAGTTGGGCTCTCGCCGTCGGCTTCGCGTTAACGGACGTGCGAGGAACGTTTCTACCGAGCGCTATATCATTGACGTGGAACGTGCTTATCCCAACTGCCCCAAATACATTCAACGCCGAGATTGGAAAATACCTGCGACTGAAGAACCGTTCAGCGCAACATCAAGTACACAGGGAAATGTGCTAGGCGATTCACAGAAAACATTGATCGCAAGTGCAGACACCTTTTTCGTTGCCAGCGCTCACCCAAACCACGGTGTCGACGCCTCACACCGCGGCGGGCATCCGGGCTTTGTGCAGCTATTGAACGACCGACAACTTCGTATTCCCGATTTTGCCGGCAACAGCATGTTTAATACTTTGGGGAATTTTACCAGCTATCCATATGCGGGACTGGTATTTATTGATTTTGAGCAAGGGCGCTTACTGCAACTCACTGGCCAGCCCGAGATCTTGTGGGACCTTGAAGATCCTGGCGGAGAGACCGGTGGCACCCGGCGTTACTGGCAGTTCGACATATCAAGCTGGAAAGAATCCGGGCTTCCCTTTCGCCTCGACTGGGAGCTTCTGGATGCATCTCCGTTTATTCCGGAACAGCATCGCAAGACCCCGGCTAACAGCACACTGTCACTCAGAGTTGAGCGGATTCAACGTGAAGCCGAGCACATCAAATCGTTTCGGTTGCGCGCACTTGACGGCGGGTTGTTGCCGGAGTTTCAACCCGGGTCACATTTACAGGTTAAGGTGCAGCTACCCGATAGTAGTCAAGCGGAGCGCCACTACTCACTGCTCTCCGATCCCAACGATAGAACGCAATACGAAATCGGTATCCTCGCCGAGCCCGGCGGACGGGGTGGCTCGCTTTATTTACACGAACAGATTCACGAAGGCGATGTCATAGAAAGTCGAGGGCCAAAAAACGAATTCTCCATGGCCGGCAGCGCGAGCCACAGCGTATTGATTGCGGGCGGTATCGGCATCACACCCATTCTTTCCATGCTGCAAAGGCTGGCATCGAAAGGGCAGTCGTTCGAGATGCACTACACTGCTCGCACGTACTCAGAACTCGCTTTCCGCAACAGGATCGAGCAGTTGGCGGGCGATAGCGTATATTTTTACGCCTCACGCGACCCGCATGGTCAGCGCCTGGATCTGGAGCGCTTACTGTCAACCCCGAGACCAGGGGTGCATGTATATGTCTGCGGCCCGCGCCGAATGATCATTGCAGTACGCGAATTGGCTGTTGTTCATGGCTGGCCCTCAACCCGGATTCACTTTGAGAGTTTCGGCGCCCAGCCCCTGGCCGACGATCACCCCATTCGCGTCCATCTGGCCAAATCGAATATGACGCTCACCGTGCCTGCGGAGCGCACCATTCTCGATACGCTGCTGGATGCCGGCGTGAACGTACCGCACGACTGCAAGCGAGGCGAGTGCACGATGTGTATCACGCAAGTACTGGATGGTGAACCCGATCACCGCGATCTTTGCCTTAACTCAGAAGAGAGGCTTTCCGCAATGTGCGTTTGTGTTTCGCGCGCGCGAGGCGAGGAATTGCAGCTTGGTCTGTAATGTCGAGGTCTTGGTGTTACATCCAGTGAATCGGCAGCTGCTCGAACCAAACCGTTTTGAAATGCGGCAAGAAAATGATGTCACAAACGTGTGCTCTCAATCGTCATTAGCTTACAAGTATGATTTACCGATGACGAAGGTGGACAAAAATGAGTGACATGAAAACAGTGACGAGCGTACGTGAAAACATCGATGTCCGATCGGACTGGATTGCGTTGGCGCTGAGGGCCGGGATTGGCCTTGTCTTCCTGATCGGCGGCTGGAACAAGCTCAGTCAGTTGATCGATCCCACGCGGGAAACGGCCATCGTTGCCACTTACACAAGTCCCCATAGTTATATCAATGCGTTCTTCACCAATTACTTGTTCACAGGCACATTTGGGGAATGGCTCACGCCCTGGTCCTTTCTCACTTTGCTTTCCACATTTGAGCTAGTGAGCGGTCTCGCACTCATCGCCGGGTTGCTCGTGCGCCCCCTGGCGCTCACTTGGGGATTGCTCCTCTGGACCTTTGTCATGGCACTTCCAGTAGTGACTGCACCAGGCGTCGAAGTCGATGTCAACACGTACACGTCGCCCGCGATGTTGGTTCAGATACGCGATATCGGTTTATCGGGCATCGCCTTTGTGTTGTTCAACCTGGGTTCCGGTGCCTTCAGTCTCGATGCGCGGCTCTTTGGCCAGGCAGCCACGACGCAGCCCGAAAGCTGGGATAATCTCGGCCTAGTAATGCGCCTGTCGGTCGCGCTACCTATTTTAGTTGGCGGGACCTTTGCTGGGCTTGACCACATTCAAAACTTTGCCAGCACGCCTTGGCTGCTGGTGCCACTAGGGATCTTGCTTGCTAGCGGTACGCGTGTCCGCGCAGCCGGCGTTGTGGTGGCGGCGATCACCCTCTGGGTCATGTGGACAAAGTTGAGCCTGGATAAGTCACTCATCGTAAACCTCAACAGCGTCAAGCGTGAGTTCGCGTTCCTCGCTGCGGGCATCGTGCTGGCCTCTGTCGGCGGTGGGGTGAAGTTCACTCTGGCGCAAGCGGGAGCGAAGGCGCGGCAGTTCTTGAGTGCATAGCGCCCCGCAAGTGACTTGGCGGCACGTCGCACGGTGTCCTTACCGTCGGCGAGGGTGCGGGCACATGGGAACATGGGAACATGCGCGAGCAAGTGAGCATGGACGGGACCGCTTCCGTACGACGTACCTAACTGGATCTCTCAATCCACACTGAAGGTATTCTTCGTGAAAGCTAGACAACGGGATTTCGTGTTGCTCGCCGAGACGATTTTCTTCTAGTAACATAAAGGACGTTATGTTCCTATTAATTTATGCAAAAGGGCGATTGTGGGGAGCGAGTTAGCCGCCATCGAATGGGCGGCGCCGATCCCGGCCCGGATCACGCGCCAGATCACCCGGATGGCCTACTTCACCGCGGCGTATCAATTCGCGGATTGGTGTGAGCCTCGAGGCCTCGAACTCGGCCAGTTCGATCCGATGATCGTGGCGGCTTACGTCGAGCAGCTCACCCAGGCCCACGCGCCGGCGACGGTCAAACAACACCTGGCTGCGATTCGGATGCTGTTCGATTGGCTCGTGGTCGGCCAGGTCGTCTCGTTCAATCCGGCGAGCTCGGTGCGGGGTCCAAAGCATGTCGTCAAAACCGGCAAGACGCCGGTGCTGATGGCCGAGGAAACCCGCGAGCTCCTCGATGCGCATTAACCTCTCTGTCGGATTTGCTCATCAAGACCCCGCTGCTTCGCGGACCCATTCTGTGACCTGCCGAATCAGGTGTTTGCGCGGTGAGCTCTTAACGTTTACGCATAAAAGGTACGCCCAGGTAGGCGCACATCGCAGACGCATTTGAGCAGACCCGCTTGCAGTTCTCGCTGAACTAACACGCTGCTAGCGAGAACCACGCCCTGCCCGGCGATGGCCGCCTCAATGGCCAAAAACTCCTCGCTCAGGGTCAGCCCGCGCTCGATGTCGATTTCTTCGGCACGCGGGTCCACCATTCGCGCTTTAGTCCGCCACAGCGCCCAGCTTGGAGCGTCCGGATCCTTTCGCCGCCAATGGTAATGCAGCAGGGTCATCTGCTTGGTGGCATTTACCCAGTCGTTCTGCGGCAGACCCTCCAGAACTCTGGGGCTGCATACAGGGAAAAAACAATCCCGATAAAGCGCCTTAGACTCCAGGTCCGCAGGCGGGTACTTTGCATAACGGATCGCCATGTCGATCTCACCGGTTCGTAGATCTACCACTTCCTCGGTGGCG
>JBDLIZ010000272.1:0-7080 GCA_039714615.1 Pseudomonadota bacterium
ATTCTGCATTTACAACAAGTAAGCTGAGATACTGAATGAGCGCGTGCTTGACAGAAACGGGTACTTCACGTAAATTGCGCGCTTCGTTTTCGGGGCTATAGCTCAGCTGGGAGAGCGCTTGCATGGCATGCAAGAGGTCGGCGGTTCGATCCCGCCTAGCTCCACCATTTGTCCCCATCGTCTAGTCGGCCTAGGACACCGCCCTTTCACGGCGGTAACAGGGGTTCGAATCCCCTTGGGGACGCCATATAGTCTTGTAATGCATTGAAATATAAGAGTATTAAAAAGCCCCGTGTTTTTTACAAAACACGGGGCTTTTTAATACTCTGATTTTACTCGTAATGATTTGGGGGTTCGCATCGCCCCCCGGACGCCACCTTATCCCCTGCAATGGTCGCTGAGTTAAGCAAGGTGGGGTTAGTGCCGGCTAGAGCAGTTGTGACAGGAAAGTTTGCGCGGGTACAACAATTGGAGTGCCCGTCCTCGCAAAACAATCTGCATCCACATAGTTAGCATCAAGGATTACCTGGAATGCAAATGGCGCAGAGGTTTGTTTCTGGAAATAGGTTAGGGAAGGGCTGATTGATTCGTTGTGTTGTTTTACTTCTGCCAGAAACCACGGCTTTCCGTCGCGAGCAACCAGAAAGTCAACTTCGCGTTTTTCTTTGTCACGCAGATAGCCGAGTTCAAACTTTCCCAAGCCCATATCATTCCAGCCTTCGACGGCCTTGAGCAGATGGCAGGCGACAAATGTTTCGGCTTTATCTCCCAGGTCCTTTATTGAGGCCCAATCACGGAGAAACCATTTCGGTTCCTTGCGCAGAGAACGTGAGACATTCTTAAACCACGGTCTGATCAGAAACCCAAGATGAAGGCTGACAAGGACATCAATCCATCGGCGGGTGGTGTCAATCGAAACGCGAACGTCATTTGCCAGATTGCCATAGATGAGTTGGTGGGCCGAGCGTGCAGCCAATAGTTTGACCAACAGTTCAAGCTGATCGAGTTGCTGTATTTGGGTGAGGTCGCGGATGTCTTCCCGAACCAACTGTTCAATGCGCAGGGATTGCCAGCGACGACTGAAGCGCATGTCACGTTTCAGGAAGGGTTCTGGATAACCACCATGCTTCCAGAGTGCATCGAAATTTGCGGGACTAACCTTCTTGGGTAAGCGGACAATCCGTTTTTCATCGGGTAAATCCTGAGTCAATGTTTCAGCTATTGAGAAGGGGTGCATCCTGTATAAAAAATATCTCCCCATCAGACTGTCACCACCACGGCGATAGACGTCCATGCGGCTACTTCCCGTGACTATGATGCGGAGTTGATCCGCATAGGTATCGAAGAATCCTTTTAAGAATTGCTTCCAGCGGGGGTATTTATGTAGTTCATCGAAGATGATTACCGGAAGCGTTATGGATAAACGGTCGAGTCTGTAGTGGTCGATCAGTTTGGCAGGCCCGGCAAGTATGGATTCCCGATCATCAATATTGTCCCAATCGATATACGTGTTACCGTGAGCGCGACAGGTGGTGGTTTTGCCTACTTGCCTTGGGCCGCTGACGAAGGCCATCTGTCGTTGCTTGGCTAGATGTTCTGCCAGCAGTGTGTCGTATAGTCTGGTTTTTAGTTTCATAGGATACTATTATAAATAGCATCGTATAATAGTCAAGACTATATTAAGATATGATCGATAATGGTCGTATTCGAATGCGTCAGTTTTCAGCTGGAGGATATGACTCAGCCCCGTCTCTGCATGGTATCTTGTGGCCATGAGTCTTGACTTCAATACCCTCGACTTACTGCGCCAGAACCATCCGGCGTGGCGGCTGTTGAATTCGCCCCATGCGCCATTGATTGCGAGTTTTCTGCAGCGGGTCTTTATCGCGCCGAATGAACGAGTGATCGCGCAGGCCGATCTGGTCGAGGCGCTGGAAGACAATCTGTTCGCGCTGCGTGAACAACTGGGCGCTGATGCGTTTCCCAAAAACGCCTTGAACTACCTCAACGACTGGGCCGGCAACGACAAGGGTTGGTTGCGCAAGTTCTATCGCCAGGGTTCTGATGAGCCCTGGTTCGACCTGACCCCGGCGACCGAAAAGGCGATCAGCTGGCTTGATTCGCTCGCCGAGCGCGCCTTCGTCGGCACCGAATCGCGCCTGCTGACACTGTTCGAATTGCTCAAACAAATCAATTCAGGTAGCGAAACCGATCCCAAGGCGCGCATTGCCGAGTTGCAACAACGCCGCGATGACATCGATGCGGAGATGGCACGTGTACTCGATGGCGATATGCCGCTGCTCGATGGCACAGCGCTCAGGGATCGCTTTCAGCAGTTTACGATGGTTGCGCGTGAGTTGTTGTCTGACTTTCGTGAGGTCGAACACAACTTCCGCGTACTCGACCGGCAGGTGCGCGAACGCATTGCTTTATGGGAAGGCGGCAAGGGTGCCTTGCTTGAAGAGATCATGGGTGAGCGCGACGTCATCGACGATTCCGACCAGGGGCGCAGCTTCCGCGCCTTCTGGGATTTCCTTATGTCCAGCGCGCGGCAGGATGAATTCAGCGATCTGTTGGAAAGGGTACTGGCCCTGCCGGCGGTGGCAGAACTCAAGCCGGAAGCCCGCAGCCGGCGGGTGCATTACGATTGGCTCGAAGCCGGTGAACATACCCAGCGCACCGTGGCAAAACTGTCACAGCAACTGCGGCGTTTTCTGGATGATCAGGCCTGGCTGGAGAACCGGCGCATCATGGATATCCTGCACGGCATTGAAGGTAAGGCGCTGGGTGTGCGCGAGTCGATGCCTGGTGGTGAGTTTGCCTCCATCGCCAGCATCGGGGCCTCGCTCGAACTGCCCATGGAGCGGCCGCTGCATACACCAGCCCTGAAGCCGCGCATTGTTGACCAGGTACTGGAATCCGGTGATGTGGAGTTCGATGCCGCAGCACTGTATGCACAGATCGTGGTCGACAAGGCGGCGCTTGCCCGGCACATACGCCATGCCTTGCAGGGGGGTGTGCAGGTAACACTGCATGAACTGTGTAAGCGCCGACCATTGGAACATGGTTTGGCTGAGCTGGTCGCCTATCTCGAACTGGCGGACGATCGATTCGAAAGCACCATTGACGAGATGGCACAGGATACCATTGTATGGCACGGTGAAGACTCTGCAGGGGAGGTGCGAGTCAAACAGGCCTGCCTACCACGCGTAATTTATGTACGATAACGTAATGAACGATCAACAATCCGAGACGACAGCAGTAAGCCCTGACTTGTCCTCACTGGTTATTCCTCTGCTCAAGGGTGTGATCTACCGTGGCGAGGCGAGCAAGTCCAATGCCAATCAGTGGAATGACTTGCTGGGCCTGCAGGCGCGCGTGCGTGACTATGTTGCCGTGCTGGGCCTGGACCTGGTACTGGATGAGGGTGAGGGTTATGCCTTTTTGCGCTCGCAAGAGCATGATGAGACCTACACCGCGATGCCACGCCTGATCTCCCGCCGGCCACTGACGTTTCCGGTTAGTCTGTTGCTGGCGCTGTTGCGCAAGAAACTTGCCGAGTTCGACGCTGGTGGCAGTCAGGACGGTGGTGACCGGCTGGTGCTTGCGCGTGATGAGATCGTTGAACTGATGCGTGTGTTCCTGCCCGAGAGCAGCAATGAGGCTCAACTGATGGATCGCGTCGACGCCCATATCAATAAGGTCATAGAGCTGGGTTTTCTGCGTCGCCTGAAAACCTCGGGGCAGGTTAGATCCTTCGAGGTTCGGCGTATTCTCAAGGCATTCGTCGATGCGCAGTGGCTGGCCGAGTTCGACGCGCGGCTGGCCGCCTATCGTGAGCAACTCGCCGGTGAGGCGCCGGAACCGTCTGATGAGTAATACCCAAACACTGGGTCTGGATTTCGTTGCCGACGATACCCTGGCGGGCTTTCGGCTGCAGCGTCTTGAAGTCTTTAACTGGGGCACCTTCGATGACCGCGTCTGGACATTGCAGGCCGACGGGAAAAACACACTGCTGACTGGTGATATTGGCTCCGGCAAATCGACCCTGGTCGATGCCGTAACGACGTTGCTGGCACCAGCCCATCGCGTTGCCTACAACAAGGCGGCTGGCGCAGGCAGCAAGGAGCGCACACTCAAGTCCTACGTGCTGGGTTATTACAAATCGGAGCGTAACGAAGTCAGTGGCGCCGCACGACCGGTAGCCCTGCGCGATCTTAACCACTATTCGGTAATCCTCGGCGTTTTTCACAATGTCGGTTACGATCAGACCATTACCCTGGCCCAGGTATTCTGGATTAAGGATGCACAGGGCCAGCCGGCGCGTTTCCATGTTGGTGCCGAACATGAGCTTTCCATCGCCGGCGATTTCGCGGGCTTCGGATCGGAGATCACCGCGTTGCGCAAGCGCTTGCGCAGCGATGGTATCGAGGTGTTTGACAGCTTTCCGCGTTACGGTGCCTGGTTCCGCCGCCGCTTCGGTATCGACAATGAACAGGCACTGGATCTGTTTCAGCAGACCGTGTCAATGAAATCCGTGGGCAATTTGACCGAGTTTGTGCGCGACCACATGCTCGAACCCTTCGACGTCGCGCCGCGTATCGATGCACTGATCGGTCATTTCGATGATCTCAACCGTGCCCATGAGGCAGTGCTCAAGGCCAAGCAACAGGTTGAACTGCTTATCCCGCTGGTTGCCAACTGCGACCGCCACACACAACTGTCTACTGCCAACGCCGAATTGCGCCACTGTCGTGAGGCTTTGCGGCCATGGTTCGCGCGCCTCAAGCTCGATTTGCTGGACACACGCATCGCAGGCTTGCGCGAGGACTGGGCACGACAGAATACCCGGATTGCATCGTTGAGTGAGCAGCAGGCAACGCACACAGCCAACGCAGCCGAACTTCGGCAGAGTATTGCCGAGAATGGTGGTGACCGCCTGGATCGTTTGGCCGAAGACATTCGTATCAAAGGCGTAGAGCGTGAAACACGCAGGCAAAAGGCTGAGCGCTACACCGCACTGGTTGGGGCCGCAGGTGGTCAACCAGGCAAGGATGAACCGTCATTTCTGGCTTATCGCGATGAACACGGACGTTTTCTGGAATCCAGCCGGACTCGCGAGGCCGAGCTACAGAATGATCTGACCGAACGAGCCGTCGAGCTCAAGGAAAGCAGGGTGGTGCATGAAGAACTCGTCGGTGAGATCGACAGCCTCAAGGCACGGCGTAGCAATATTCCAGCTGAACAGATTCGGATGCGAAGTACATTATGCCAGGCATTGGATCTTGCTGAGACCGATATGCCTTACGTTGGCGAACTGGTCCAGGTGCGTGAAGACGAGCGAGACTGGGAGGGTGCCGCCGAACGTCTATTGCGTAACTTCGGCCTTTCCTTGCTGGTGCCGGATACCCATTATCAACAGGTTGCGAACTGGGTGGACCGGACGCACCTGCGCGGACGCCTGGTCTATTTCCGGGTGAGGGCAGGCGTGCGCGGCGAGGTGCCGACATTACATCCCGATTCGCTGGCGCGCAAACTAGATATCAAACCCGATTCACCTTTTTACGAGTGGCTTGAACATGAGCTGGCGCGCCGCTTCGATGTAGCCTGTTGCGTTACCAGTGAGCAATTCCGCCGTGAGATCCGCGCCATTACACGCGCTGGTCAGAGCAAATCGCCCGGTGAGCGCCATGAAAAGGACGACCGCCATCGCATCGATGATCGTCGTCGTTACGTGCTGGGCTGGGACAACGCTGAAAAAATCGCTGCGCTGGAACATGAGAAGCATCAACTTGAAGTGAAACTGGGTGAACTGGGTAGCCACATTGGTAAATTGCAGGATGAGCAGGCATCACTTAAGCAGCGTCTGGATGCCTTGGTCAAGCTGGAGGAGTATCAGGATTATCGTGAAGTAGACTGGCATTCAGTCGCCGCCGAGGTCGCCCGTCTTGAAGAAGAGAAACGCCAACTGGAGACGGCATCTGATTTGCTACGCCAACTTACAGAACAGCTCGATATATTGACCAGTCAGTTACGCGAGATCGAACAGCAACTGGAGACACACAAGGCCAAACGTGCAAAAACCGAGCAGAAGTGTGAAGACGCCGAGGCCCTGCGCCAGCAGACCCGGAACCTGCTTGAAGATCCTGCCGCTGCGGAGCATGAGCAACGGTTCCAAATCCTCGATGAATTACGCCCGCAGGCCTTGGGCGAGCATCGCCTCACGGTCGAATCCTGCGATAACCGTGAGCATGACATGCGCGAATGGTTGCAAAAACGTATTGACGCCGAGGACAAGCGCCTCAAGGCGCTGAGTGAAAAGATCGTCCGCGCAATGGCCGAGTACAAGGATGCCTATAAACTGGAAACCGATGAGGTCGATGCCAGTGTTGCGGCGGGCTTTGAATACCGCGCCATGCTTGAAGGGCTTGAGGCCGATGATCTGCCACGCTTCGAGGCCCGCTTCAAGGAGCTGCTCAACGAGAATACCATCCGCGAGGTGGCCAACTTCCAGTCGCAGTTGGCGCGTGAGCGCGAGACCATCCGTGAACGCATTGCCCACATCAACGAGTCCTTGTCCCAGATCGACTACAACACCGGGCGCTATATCCTGCTCGAAGATCGGCTCAGCCCGGACGCAGAGATCCGGGATTTTCAGAATGAGCTGCGTTCGTGTACGGAGGGCGCCCTGACCGGTTCCGACGATGCCCAGTATTCAGAAGCCAAGTTCATGCAGGTCAAACAGATCATTGATCGCTTCCGTGGCCGCGAGGGGCAATCGGAACTTGACCGTCGCTGGACGGCCCGTGTCACCGATGTGCGCAACTGGTTCGTGTTCGCAGCCAGTGAACGCTGGCGAGAGGACAATAGTGAACACGAACACTACTCGGATTCGGGTGGCAAGTCCGGTGGTCAGAAGGAGAAGCTGGCCTACACGATTCTGGCCGCCAGCCTGGCCTACCAGTTTGGGCTGGAATGGGGTGCAGTGCGTTCACGTTCGTTCCGCTTCGTGGTCATCGACGAAGCCTTCGGTCGTGGCTCGGACGAATCCGCGCAATATGGCCTGCGGCTGTTCGCGCA
>JBDLIZ010000273.1:0-7079 GCA_039714615.1 Pseudomonadota bacterium
AAGGATACGCGACGCCTTCGGAAAACCCCTTGTGAAAACAACATCCTGCGCGATCATCACGTGAATTCATGAAACATCCGGGTTAGTCCCTCGGGGACCTAGCTGAGAAAAAACACTATTATTATCAAAGATTATGAAGGACACGAAAAAACCACAACAGGACGAAAACAAACTCATTGTTCAGCGCCGGGAAAAACTCACTGCATTACGCGAGCAGGGGTTCAATTTCCCTAACGACTTTCGCCGCGATGTGATGGCCGGTGAATTGCACCAGCAGTTCGATGACAAGGACAATGACTTTTTAGAGCAACAATCACTTCGGGTGGCCGTCGCCGGGCGGATGATGGCCAAACGGGTGATGGGTAAGGCCAGTTTTACTCATCTGCTGGACATGTCGGGTCGTATTCAGTTGTTTGTGCAACGCGACGCCTTGGCGCAAGGAGAATATCAGGCCTTCAAATCCTGGGATGTAGGAGATATCGTCGGGGCTCAGGGGCTATTGTTTAAAACCCGTAAAGGCGAGCTGTCGGTCAGGGTTGATACGCTGCGCCTGTTGACCAAGTCCTTACGGCCGCTGCCGGAAAAGTTTCATGGACTTGCCAATCAGGAGCAACGTTATCGCCAGCGCTACCTTGATCTGATTATGAATGATCCGGTGCGCAAGCTGTTCCGCATCCGGGCGAATATCGTCAATTACATACGTGGTTATCTTGATGAGCGTGGTTATCTTGAGGTAGAAACACCGATGATGCAGGCCCTGCCGGGAGGGGCTGCCGCAAGACCGTTCGTCACCCATCACAATGCCCTAGATATGTCGCTTTACCTGCGTATTGCCCCCGAGCTGTACCTCAAGCGCCTGGTCATAGGTGGTTTTGAACGGGTCTATGAGATTAATCGCAACTTCCGTAATGAAGGGATCTCAACTCAGCATAATCCGGAATTCACCATGCTGGAGTTTTATGAGGCCTATGCGGATTATCATCGTTTGATGGACCTTACCGAGGATCTTCTGCGGGGGGTGGCCCAACAGATACTGGGTAGCTCAAGGATCGTTTATCAGGGCGAGGCGTGTGACTTCGGCAAGTCTTTTGCCAGAATGGCGGTAAAAGAAGCGATTCTGCACTTCAATCCCGAGATCGGCGTCGCGCAACTCGAGGATCTGCAACAGGCCAAGGCCCTAGCCCAGGGCCTTGGCATTTCTGTCAGGGAATCCTACGGGCTTGGCAAGATCCAGATCGAGATCTTCGAAAAGACCGTGGAGCAGCGTCTTACCGACCCCACGTTCATCACCGCTTATCCCACCGAGGTGTCGCCCCTGGCGCGGCGCAACGACGAAGATCCTTTTGTCACCGATCGTTTCGAGCTGTTCGTGGCCGGTAAAGAAATTGCTAACGGATTTTCTGAATTGAACGACGCCGAAGATCAGGCCGAGCGGTTTCGACAACAGGCGCAGGAAAAGGCCGCCGGCGACGAGGAGGCCATGCATTACGATGCCGACTATATCCGTGCCCTGGAGCACGGCCTGCCGCCCACGGCGGGCGAGGGGATAGGCATAGACCGATTGGTCATGCTGCTGACGGATTCACCATCGATCAGGGATGTTCTGCTGTTTCCTCAAATGCGTTCGAAAAGAGAGGGGAGTGATATTGATTAGGTCCAGCATAAGGGATGTTACCGATAATAACCTGCCCAACTGGTTTGTATGTCGTCCGTCTTCGGTATTGTGACAACAGTGACATAGCTGGGCTATGCGCCTGTTATCGCGCCTTGAATACCAACGATCATTCGGCGCCAGTTGGGTAACAGTGTCGTGCGCATTCCTTATGAATTGAGATACCATCTCCATATTGTCGATAGAAGCCTTCCTCCATCATAAGGCTTTTCAAAATATTCTATAGCGCCAAGTTGCATCGCCTTTTCACGCAACCCAGCATCCTTAAGGGCGGTGATTATTATGAAGTCTGGCGGTATGACCACTAGACTCTTAACTCGATGGGCAAGCTCAAATCCGTTACCGCCGGGTAGCGAAATGTCCAACAGGACCAGATCAGGCTGCAGCTGTGAACACATGCTTAGCCCACTGACTGCATCGTAGGCCTGATCAACCTCATAGCCTTCTAGCTTCAATCGCACCTGCATTGCTAAAGAAATCTTCTGATCGTCCTCTACAATAAGTATTTTTTTCACAACACAAGATTCTCCATAATCTAGGGGCCTGTCGGACTTAGGCGATCGTAGCGAGGGAAAGACGGTTTGAGGCAGATTTGTCGATCGTTTGAGGCGAATAGCGGTAGCTATTTAACGAAAAGGATCGACAAATCTATGCAAATCCGGCTTTTCCGCAGTAGATTGTCCTAAGTCCGACAGGCTCCTAAGTCATACGAGCAAGATCGAGATTAGTCTACATGCTTATGTCCAATCAACTCGGCAAGGGTATAAAAAAACTTAGTCCTTTCCGGCGGTACTCTAGGTTATCCACGATAAAATGACATTGAGACCAATATCCCCATATTGATCCTAAGCTTTCAAGCAAGACGGGTCAGTCCAAGAACGAGCAACAGGCCAAGGATGGCAGAGATGATATATAGGGTATTGGATGCCACCTTGTTGGAAGGTCGGACCATGAAGCCTGCAACAGCGATGAGGGTGACGATAATAAAGAGTAAGCCTATTCCTCTCACGATTTATCAATAACCAGGGGTTGATATACCCATCCGTCATGGGCAGAAAGCGATCTAATTCGATGTGTCCAGTGCATAGGGAAGTTTACCTATCGTGGTTCGTGCGCCTTGCCTAGTCTGGAGTTGAATGTCTTTACGTTCGGCGGAACTAATCTGCAGTACGGCAAGGCCATCGTTGCCGCCATCGGGATGGGCCTGGGCATCCACGATCTTGCCTGCGGGTTGAGTATTGTCTGCTTGCTTGATGAAAATCTCTTCACCGGGGGGCGGTGGCGTAGGGCCGTCTATGTGTACGCGATACATGCGTCTTTTGAGCTTACCTAGATAATGCATGCGCGCGACGATTTCCTGGCCGGGGTAACAGCCTTTCTTGAAGTTGACCGCACCGATCAGATCCATATTGGCCATCTGAGGAATGAAGGCCTCGCGTGTCTGGATCAGTACCGTGGGGATACCGGCAAGAATATCCAGCAACGACCACGATGAGGCACCAGCGAGCATGGCTTCGGCCGCCAATTGTTCCCACAGTGGTTTTATGGCATCAAGGCTGCCGTAGATTTCATATCTGGGGGCCGGTCCAGGGACTCGAATGATTGTCAACTCTGCGCTGGTGGTGCAATCATCGACTTGTTGGGGGATATGATCTACCAGCGTCTGGAGTCGCTCCCTGGCACCCGGCCCATGGTAACCGATACGAACCAAGTCATCGCTGCCATCGGTCAACTGCACCTTGGTGCGCAGGACATACATACGCAAACGTTGCAATGTGGCTTCGAGTATCTCTAGCGGTAAGCTGAGAAAATAATCATTACCGCGCTTGAAGGTTCGAAAATCAGCCAACATCCGTCCCTTGGGGTTGCAGTAGGCATTGAGCTGGCTGCGGGCCTCGGAGATCTGCATGATGTCATTGGTGAACTGGCTTTGCATGAACTGCGCCGCCTCTTCGCCACTTAGCCTGATCAGTCCCATGTGGGAGAGATCGCAAAGGATATGACTACTGGCTACGGTCCGCCGCTCTCGTTCAGGTTCACCAAAATGCGTAACCCTGTTATTTGAAATATGGGCGTCTCTCTGAATTAGAAATGCCTGCCAATCGGATATCATGATCAGATGCTCTGACGCATTGTAAATTCCCCCATGATAGACAAAGACCATCGCTTTGTCAGCAACAATACAGGGGTATCTGAGGCGAAAGAGTTTGTCGCGGTGCGATATTTCGGAAGAAAAAAAGGCGCGTTTATGTTAAGCTACCGATGAATCAGACGCGCCCCAAGGCGCTATTGCTATTTGGCCTCGGCAGCGTTTGGATGAATGTCGTCAGGCCCAAAAAACATTTTAGGCTACCCCCCCAAGCCTATAATAATAAGGCTAGTAATTTTAAAAGCTGTCTGATTGAAAAGTGGTCGAAGCGAAAAGGGTTTGAATTGAGATCAGTTTTTCGATGGTTTGAGGCGAATGGCTTTAGCTATTTAACGAGAAGCATCGGAAAAATGGGCCAATTTCAAGGCCTTTGCAGCCGATCATTTTTTAACCAGACAGCTTCTTATACCCCTCAAACTAAAAACATACCCTCAGGAATCAGGCCATGAGACCAGATACTGCGCCTTTATCTCCTCATTTACAGGTTTACCGCTTCCCGCTGACGGTGATCCTGTCCATTACCCACCGTGTCACCGGCGCCGTACTCGCGTTCGGTGTCCTGCTGTTGCTCTACGTGTTATTTGCGGCCGTCTCCGGAGAGCAGAGCTACCAAACGGCACATGCCTTGGTTGCTTCAGGATTGGGTCAACTGCTGTTATTTTTATGGACCTTCGCTTTATATTTTCATTTCTGTAACGGTATCAGACACCTGGTTTGGGATGTGGGATATGGTTTGGATCACCAGGTCCTCGACAAGAGCGCCTGGATCGTACTCATCGTCTCTACAGGGTTGACCCTGGTGACCTGGTTGGTGGCCTTGGCCGCCGGAGGAGGGGCATGATGAGTTTTCGTACACCACTGTCTAAAGCCCTGGGGTTGGGCGCGGCTGGAGAGGGCGTAGCGCACTGGTGGATGCAACGCCTGACGGCCGTGGCGCTGGTACCTCTGGTGCTGTGGTTTGGCTTTTCGGTGGCGATGATCGGCGAAATGGATTATGCGGCGATAACGGCCTGGATCGGTTCGCCGTTCATCTCCGTGCTGCTCATCTTGTTGATCGTGACTGGAATCTATCACATGCAGTTGGGCCTGAAGGTGATCGTCGAGGACTATATTCATGTGCAGTGGGTGAAGCTCACCGGTATTATCTTGGTGGATTTTGTCTGCATTGTACTTATGGTGGCGGGGGTTATATCCGTTTTGAAGATACTGCTTGGGGCAAATTGAATGGAAGGCGGCTATAAGATAATCGATCATAGTTATGACGTCGTCGTCGTCGGGGCCGGTGGTGCAGGACTTCGCGCCACCTTTGGCATGGCCTCGCGGGGACTTTCGACGGCCTGTGTGACCAAGGTGTTTCCGACCCGAAGCCATACCGTGGCGGCTCAGGGAGGCATCAGCGCATCGCTGGGAAATATGGGCGAGGACGATTGGCGCTGGCATATGTATGACACCGTCAAAGGCTCGGATTGGCTTGGTGATCAGGACGCCATCGAGTTCATGTGCCGTGAGGCCCGCGATGCGGTGATCGAACTGGAACACTATGGCGTCCCATTTTCGCGCACCGAAGATGGGCGTATCTATCAGCGTCCCTTTGGGGGCATGACTACGAATTTCGGAGAGGGGATTGCTCACCGCACCTGTGCGGCGGCCGACCGGACCGGTCATGCCATTCTGCACACCCTGTATCAGCAATCCCTGAAGCACCAGGCGGAATTTTTTATCGAGCACTTTGCCACTGATCTGATCATGGATGACGAAGGACGGTGCCGCGGTGTCATGAGTTGGGACCTCGCCACCGGGGAGCTGCATCGCTTTCGGGCTCACATGGTGGTGTTGGCTACCGGAGGCTATGGACGAACCTTTTTCTCCTGCACCTCCGCGCATATCTGTACCGGAGATGGCAATGCCATGGTGTTACGGGCGGGACTGGCCTTACAAGATATGGAGTTCATCCAGTTCCACCCCACCGGGATCTACGGGGTGGGGGTGCTGATCACTGAAGGCGCCCGTGGTGAAGGCGGGTACCTGACCAATTCAACGGGCGAGCGGTTCATGGAGCGCTACGCCCCCAATGCCAAAGACCTGGCCTCCCGGGATGTGGTCAGCCGGGCCATTACCATCGAGATCAATCAGGGCCGTGGGGTTGGGGCGGAAAAGGATCACGCGCATCTGCACCTGGAGCATCTGGATCCGGAGGTGCTCAAGGAACGTCTGCCCGGAATCACCGAGTTGTCGAGGGTGTTCTCCAGCATCGATGTCACCAAGGAGCCGATCCCCGTGTTGCCGACCGTGCATTACAACATGGGCGGTATTCCCACCAATCATCATGCCGAAGTGGTTACGCTCAAGGACGGTAATCCGGAAACCGTCGTTCCGGGGCTGATGGCCATCGGTGAGGCGGCCTGTGTCTCGGTGCATGGGGCCAACCGCCTGGGATCAAACTCATTGCTGGACCTGGTGGTCTTTGGCCGAGAGGCCGCCAGACGTTGCGCGGAGATCGTTAAACCCGGTACGCCTCATAGGGCATTGCCGAAGCAAGGGTTCGATGATGCCCTGGGGCGTTTCGATAAGATTCGTAATGCTAAAGGCGGGACTAAAACGGCCAATTTGCGTCTCCAGATGCAAAAGACCATGCAAACTCATGCCGCGGTATTCCGTACCGAGCAGACGCTTGCCGCCGGTAAAGAGAAGATTCGTGAGATCCATGACGGTTTCAGCGATGTCAGCATCGCAGACCGTTCAATGATCTGGAATACCGACTTGGTGGAAACCTTGGAGATGTCCAACCTTCTGCCGCAGGCCATGGTAGCCATCGCCTGCGCTCTGAATCGTACCGAGAGCCGAGGGGCGCATGCCCGCGAAGACTACCCGGATCGCGATGATGAAAACTGGATGAAACACACCCTGGTCAAGATCACCGAGACCGGTGAGGTGGCCCTGGACTATCGCCCCGTGCATCAGCGCACCTTAACCGATGACATCGAGTATATACCACCGAAGCCAAGGGTCTATTGATTCCCTTCGGGTAAATTCAACTGATGTCCGTACTCAGCTTAGGAATGCGCACGAAGAAAATTAACCAACTGACGCTGAATGATCGTTCGTATTCAAGGCGCGGCAACAGGCGCATAGCCCAGCTATTTCACTGTTGTCGCAACGCCGAAGACGGACGATAAGGCTAGCCAGGTGGATAAATTGTTTCGGTCGCATTTCTTAATCGTTCATCTAAAAAATATCGGGTCCGGGAGACCGCTATGG
>JBDLIZ010000274.1:0-7062 GCA_039714615.1 Pseudomonadota bacterium
TGAATCAGCCCAGACGTCTATGACCCAAACAACATGATATTTTTGCATCTTGCCCTCCATTGCGGCGTTCCTTAGCTTTTGGTATCCATAATTGAACACCCATTGGCTCTCAGGATAGTAATAGCAAAGCCGGTGCGAATCTGTGACACAGTATCAGCGTGTCAATTTTTGCTCCGAATGGGGTTGTCGTCTGATTGTTCCCTGTCCTGAGGATTCTTCCGATATTCTGTTCGACCGATCCGATTCTATGCGGATTCGGTGCCGCTCAATCCGAATAAAGTGCCTGATCGCCAACGAAGGGATTATTGCGGCGTTCCTCGCCTATGGTCGAGGTTGGGCCGTGGCCTGGGATGAATTGTACATCGTCCCCCAGGGGCCAGAGTTGTTGGTGAATGGAATGAATTAGGGTGGCGTGGTCTCCCCTGGGGAAATCAGTGCGTCCTATGGAGCCTTTGAACAGCACGTCGCCGACGATGGCCAAACGCATGGCCGGGTGGAAAAAGATTACATGCCCCGGGGTGTGTCCCGGGCAATGACGCACCTGCAGTTCAACCTGGCCGAAATGGACTAGGTCGCCCTGTTGCAGCCAGCGGTCAGGCTGGAATTTTTCCACATTCGGCAATCCGAACATCTTGCTTTGTTCGGGCATGGCGTCGATCCAGAACTGGTCCTCCTTATGTGGCCCTTCGATCGGGAGTTTCAGTCGCCGCGCGAGTTCGGCTACCCCGCCGGCATGATCGATATGAGCATGGGTAAGCAGTATCTTTTCGAGGGTCACACCGGCCTGCGTTGCCTGTTCCAGAATACGCTCGATATCTCCTCCCGGATCTACCACGGCGGCCTTTGCACTTTGTTCACAGCACAGTAGTGAACAGTTCTGGGCAAAGGGGGTGACGGGGATGAGAATCACTTTCATGGCATTCATTTCAGTTTCTGTCTGGTGTGTATACCCTGCGGGTGTAGTGTGTAAGGTGCCAAAACGCTGTCGTTCAGGTTTGTTCCACCAATATGACTACCAGATGCCGCGGCCCATGGGCGCCATAGTGTATGGTCTGTTCTACATCCGCCGTCTTGGAGGGGCCGGTGATGAGGTTGATGGTGCGCGGGAGTGCTTGGTAATCTTTGCGAAGCTGTACCCAGACGTCTTCCACATGAGGGAGGATCTGCGCCTCTGCGACCACGGCGATGTGATCTTCCGGCAGAAAATTTAGTGTGGTAGGGCTGTCGGGCCCCGAAAGCAGTACGAGGGTGCCGGTTTCGGCGACAGCGGCAAAAACGCCCGTCACGGTGACCTTGTCCTCGCCAACAGTGGAGCGGCATTCTATCTGTAACTGCTCGGGCCAGTCGATGTTATCCAGCAGGGCATCTTTAGCCATCACTACCTGCGCGGCGAGGGACTGCGATTCGATATGTCCGATAATGAGCTTGGGCACCTCGTCCAAGGTGCTTGCCCGGTGTACAGTCACGTGTATGGTTTGCAGTTTGGCGATGAACTGCTTGGTCAAGTCCTCGTCCAGGCGTGGTTGCACGTGAACCTTATGAGCCGCTAGGCGCTGATCGAGTTGCCGCCGTAAGGCGGGTTCAGGTGTCTCCAGGCCGTGCAGGGAATGGCGAATGCGAGAAAGGATTTCATCGCGCGCAGAACTCATGGTGTGGGTCTCCTTTGCTTAGAAGCTGTCTGGTTAAAAAATGATCGGCTGCAAAGGCCTTGAAATTGGTCTATTTTTCCGATGCTTCTCGTTAAATAGCTAAAGCTATTCGCCTCAAACCATCGAAAAACTATTCTCAATTCAAGGCCTTTTCGCTTCGACCACATTTCAAGCAGACAGCTTCTTATTCTTCCAAGCACTCTGAAAGGTTGGGCCTTGGGGGGCCGGTAGGTCTCTGACCGAGGTCCAACCACCGGCAAGAGGCCAGGATCGGAGCCGTCCGCGTCGGCGCCCTAGGGCACCCATGATACGCATCGACAGGGCCATCAGCCAATGATAGAGCTGGGGTCGTTTGGCCAGTGCTGCCCATGCGGATAATCCCAGCTGCAGACGTTGTGGGGTGATATTTTGCTCAAAGGCCTTAGTCCGAAGGGTTCTCAACATCTTCGGCAGCGGGATGTCCATAGGACACACGCTCTGGCAGCGCCCGTTGAGGGTGCAGGCATTGGGCAGGTCAGCGGTCTCCTTGAGACCTACCATCAGGGGGGTCAGTATCGAACCCATCGGTCCGGGGTAGACCCAACCGTAGGCGTGGCCGCCGATGGCGGCATACACCGGGCAGTAGTTCAGACAGGCCCCGCAGCGGATGCAACGCAGCATGTCCTGAAACTCGCTGCCTAGCATCGTCGACCGACCGTGATCGAGCAGTACTACGTGATAGTGCTCCGGGCCGTCAAGGTCGTCGGGCCGCCGCGGGCCTGAGGAGAAGGTGGTATAGCTGGTCAGCTCCTGTCCCGTAGCACTGCGTCCCAATACTCTCAGGACAGTGGTCACATCTTCGAGTGTCGGTACGACCTTATCGATGGTCGCGATCACGATATGCATGCGGGGCAGGGTAGAGGCCAGGTCACCGTTACCTTCATTGGTGACCAGGACATTGGCACCGGTCTCGGCAATCAGAAAGTTGGCCCCGGTGATCCCTACGTCGGCACTCAAAAAGGCCTGGCGCAGGACCTTGCGGGCCTCGGCTACGATCTCTGGAACCTCGGTGACTCGCTGGGTGAAGCCATGGCGCTGGTGGTGGGTATGAAACAGCTCCGTGATCTGCTGCTTGGTCTTGTGCACTGCAGGGGCGATAATATGACTGGGGGGCTCCTTGGCGAGCTGCACGATGTATTCGCCGAGATCGGTCTCGATGACCTCCATATCGGCCTCTTCGAGGGTCTTGTTCAGGTCCATCTCCTCGCCCACCATGGACTTGCCCTTGATGATGTGTTTGGCCTCTGCGTCGCGGCACAGACCGAGCACGATCTCACTGGCCTCCTGCGGGGTGCGTGCCCAGTGTACCTGGCCCCCTTGGGCCAGAACCTGCGTCTCGTAACGCTCGAGATAATAATCCAGGTGTGCCAGGGTGTGGTCCTTGATCTGTTTCGCCGCATCGCGCAGGACCTGAAATTCAGGCAGTGCCTCGATCGCACTCCTGCGCCTGTCCACAAAACCGTTCTTGGCCCTGGCGAGCGCGGTCTGCAAGGAGTCGTCATGGATCGCCCGGCTTGCGTTTGCCTTGAAGGCGTGGGCTGTGGGGTTCATGGCTTTGGTTTTCCGTCGAACGGGTTCGGACCCTCGCCGATGGCGGGGAGATCGGTCATATTGGCGAGTACCTCGGCGGTATGGTAGGCCTTGATGGAGTGACCTTCCCTAGTCAGGCGGCCTGAGATATTAAGCAGACAGCCCAGGTCGCCGGTCAAGATCGTCTTGGCCCCACTGGCATGTATGTTTTTGACCTTGTCCGAGACCATACACTGTGAGATCTCGGGATATTTAACGCAGAACGTGCCGCCGAAACCGCAGCAGACATTGGATTCGGTCATCTCTACGAGGCTTAGACCATCGACGCGATTGAGCAGTCGTCGGGGTTGGGGGTATACGCCCAATTCCCGTAGGCTGGAACAGGAGTCGTGATAGGTGACGGTGCCCTTGTAGTACGCTTCGATTTTTTCTATCTGCCGGATATCGTTCAGAAAGCTGAGCAGTTCATGGCAATGCTGCGAGAATTCCTGTGCCCTGTCTCGCCATTCGGGGGCATTTCGAAACAGATCGGGATAGTGTTTTTTCAACATCCCCGTGCATGAACCCGAAGGAGCAACCACATAGTCATAGCCCTCGAAGGCATTAATCACCTGTTTTGCGATCAGCTCCGTATGTCCGACATCGCCATTATTGTAAGCGGGCTGACCACAGCAGGTCTGCAGCCGAGGGACCTCTACATGGCAGCCGGCATCCTCAAGTAGTTTGACAGTCGCGAATCCCACATTGGGCCTGAAGAGATCGACTAGACAGGTGACGAACAGGCCCACGCGAGGGCGATGCTCAGCCCGGGGAGAATCGGTATTTTGTCTCATTGACATCAGCTCTTATTAAGTATGGCAGTGACGCTGCGGATTATAGGGCAACGCCGGATTCCATAGACAAAGACGCCTGAAAACCCGTCCGCGACGCGTAGGTGTAAAAAGTGCACGCATCCGAGTTGATTTGCAATACAGATAATTCGGCGATCTTACACCAATGTCTGAGAAATCATAGTCCCGGTCTTTGGCCTGCAGCAGTGATTACTGCGCTGGAGTCTCCGGGATGTCGTCTTGTCCGGTAAGACGAACCGTGATGGGCTCAGCGGTATCGATATGCACGTCCCGTTGCGGAAAGGCGATGCTGATACCGCCTTCATTAAAGAGCTTCTCTATGCGGTGTCGAATGTCACTGGCGATCAACCGGTAGTCCATGGTATTGGTGACCTCCAGCCAGAAGTAAACCTTGAATATCAAGGCATTTTCACCAAAGTCCTCAAACAGGACCAGGGGTGCGGGGTCCTTGAGTATCTTGCCGTGTTCAGAGACCGCCCGCTTGATGAGCCGGCTCGTCTCTCGGGTGGAAGAACCGTAGGCCACCCCTACGCGCACTTCAAAACGTAGTTTTCTATCCGAAAGTGTCCAGTTGATGACGTTTTTCTCAAGCAGACTGGAGTTGGGGATCAGGATATCGATGCCGTCGTAACGGTGCACCCGCGAGCAACGGCTCCCGATGTTGACCACCCGGCCGCGTACTCCATCGACATCAATGATATCGCCGATCTTGATGGGACGCTCCAACAGTAAAATGATCCCGCTGATGAAATTATTCAGCAGGTTCTGGGCGCCGAAGCCTACCCCGATGGCGAGCGCGCCGCCGAGAAAGGCAAATACCGTCAGCGGGATCTTGACGATGGTCAATGCCGAGATGACTACGATGCTCGCAAGCAGGATATACAATATCCGCTGGACGAGTACGGCGACATTGTATTCTGTCTTGAACCGCTTCATCACGATAGTACGCACCCGTAGTGCAAGCAGACGCGAAAGCCATAGCCCGATGGTCAACAGAAATATGACTAGCAGGATCTTGTTTACGGTGATGCCGCGTTTTCCGGTGATCTCTTGTCCATCTATCGTGATGCTGTCTTCGACGGTAAACAGCTCATAGTTCCAGATCTCTACTACGGTCCTCATGGAATCGGAAAACAGATCCGAGACACGTTCTTTGACCGGCACTCGGCGGCGGTGGTGATCGATCTCTTCCTGCCAGCGGCGTAACAGGCGCGCCACGTCTTTGACCTTGAGGATGGCACGCCGGTAAAAATCTGCCCGTTCGATATAGGTCTCGAGGACCTGCTGTTCCAGGCCCCTGTCGTCTGCCTCGGTCAATTGACTGAGGCGTTCCTGCTGGTTGTTGATCAACGAGCCGGTGAGGTCCTGCTTGGCAATGAAATAGTCTTCCCATAGCTCGGCCCGTTTCAGGTATTGCAGGACGTTGTCACGGGCCTCGTTGAGTTGGTCATTATTCTCGCTCTGAGCGAGTACGTAGCGTGTCTCCCAGATTCCCCGCTCGCCAATGAGTGCGTCGCGGTACAGTTTCAAAGACTGCAAAAATTGTTCGGCGGTATTGGCCTGTGCCTTGCGGGCCTCATACACGGCCTCCATGCGGGTTACCTCTCGAACCTTTTCTTCCCCACTTTTGGTCTTGGAGGCCGAGGCATCTCGCGTGGTGCGCAGTTTTTTTCTGGCACTCTGCAGGGTCGCCTGAGCCGAGTCATGGGCCATGCTGGCCTGTTCGATCTCCTTCTCGACGGATTTTAGTTCTTCGGCGATGGTGGTGAGTTTTCCACTCAGGTCTTGTTTGGTGAGCGCGGCATGTTGGGTTGCGATCCGCTCTTTGCGCTTGAGAAAGATCAGTGATTCACGATGATAGGCAAGGGTGTCATCGATCACCTTTCGTTCCGTCTCTAACGAAGCCAGCCCGGCCCGATAGTAACGCCCGCGTAACCTGGCCAGGTTACGCTGCTTGCGAAGACGCCGGATCTCTGTTTGCTTGTTCGTGCCTTCAAGCCGCTCATTGGCTCGACGCAGTTCCTTTTCCGTGGCCTTGAAGGCGGGACGGAGTTCCTTAATTGAGGTCTCAACGATGGAATGTTCTGCCAGAATGGCCTCGATTTCCCGGCGGTGGCCGGCCATTTCGTCTCGCAGATTATCGACCAGGTCTATCGAGTAGGGGGGTGGGTCTGGAAAGTCCTGCCAGGTCTTGGATTCGCCTTCGAGATCTATTCTCGATTGGTGGATATCTTTGAGCTTGTATGAGAAATTAATATGTTTTTCATAAGCGGACAGCAGTTCTTGCAGGAGGTGCCTGCGCTCGATCAGGTCCTGCTCGGTGGGTTCGCCTAAGGCAGTGGAATCGCCTTTTTGGAGGGGGGTAGCCGTTTCGAGTTCATTTCGGATACCTTCGAGTTTTTGCTGTAACCCTTCGATGCCGTCTTCGAAGGAGGATTCGGCGTTTTTTCCTTCCTTTTGATGCGGTTCTGTAGAGGGGGTTTTAAATACCCCACTAATCGGATTTTGAGATTGTCCACAGACGGGTAGGGCCCACAGAAGGAGCAGCAGGATCAATGATGTTCGGGACGGACTGGAAGAAAAGCGACTCGCCATGGTGTGAGAAATAAGCAAAATATCCTTAGTAGTAGAGTGCTTTAGAACCGATATCCACTGCAACAACCGTGGGATATATCAGCATTGGCATGGTGTTATGTATCTTGCGGGCGAGGTCCTAAGCCCTGATTATTACGGGTGCTTGAACAACTTAGTGGACTGTGATGAACAGCGCAAGTTTAACAGACATGCTTGCCCTACGATGAGAAGGGGATCGGTCTTTAAGACACGGTCTACATGAAAGCTCTCCCAGACGCCGGTGAGCCGGCGGACAGCTTCCTGAAACTGGACTGACGTTGCTAGGAGCCTGTCCGAGAATAGGAGCCGTAGCGAGGGAAAGCCATTTTGAGTTCATTTTCTTGATCATTTGAGGCGAATAGTAGGCTCTATTCAACGAA
>JBDLIZ010000275.1:0-7056 GCA_039714615.1 Pseudomonadota bacterium
GGTTTCTCTGACTGTGGAAGCTGCAATGTCAGAGACCGAGGTAGGACCCAATCAATCGTGAAGTTGATCCAGCCTTTATTTTCGATGGTAAAGCTTCTGTTCAGCTTGAGATGGCTCTGGTCACAGCTGGAGCATTCCAGCAGCTTTGGATCATAAATTTCATCATCGCTCTCGGAATTGCCTTCCCCGTCAGGTTCGCCTACCACTGTTCTTTCAACGATGACGGTATGTTCAGGATCAATGACCAACCGGATCCAGCTGTAATCCCCGGCCGGCATATCATATTCGCCCAGCAGCATGGTCTTGCCGCCAACCAGCGACGTTAATTCAATCTCACGCCAGGGGTTAGTACCATCAGTCACATCCTCCACGATATCGGGGCTGCCGTCAGAGGGGTGAACGATGACTTGCGTGAAGCGCACCCAGACCTCGGCAATATCTTCATCCAGGACGGGTGCATCGGTGACACTCAGTGACATAACACCCGAGCCACCAGAGGATGAGCCACCATCGCCACCACCACAGGCAGTCAACAGCAGTGAGAGTCCGGCAGCCGCCACAAGATTAATGAATACTGGAATCGTCTTTTTCATGACCCACCTCTTAACAGAAATTAGCAGAAAATAGTGTGTTTTTAATATCGTCCGGGGACTGTATCGTCTGGAACTATTGTTACTTTAGCCCGTCTTTCGAGCCCGACCGTCGTAACTCATTGATTCTTGCTTTCCTATGAAAATAATAGCCTGTGAATACAATGAGTTGATGAAACCAACACCTTCTTTGAGGGTGAGGTCAAGGGGGTTGCCACCAAAAGTAGGCGCTTTAGGCGACGCAGGAGCAGTTGCCGAGGGTATCGATTGGCTTGGAGACAGTACTTGGCTGTAGTTTGTCAGGGTATGGCGCCGCCAGTGACCGGCATGTTCATAAATGGCCAGATGATGCCTGCGGCGATGGCCACTACGGCCATCAGCACCAGGCTGCCGGGGATACCGGCCATGAAAAACTGGCCGGTGCTGAACTGTCTGGAGTCGTAGGCGATGGCGTTTGGTGCCGCGCCTACCAGCAGCAGGAAAGGGCAGGCCGATACGATCAGCGTGGAAAACAGCACCACCTCCGGCGCCACACCCAGATAGGGGGCGATCACCAGGGCCACTGGCAGAGAAATGGCGATGGCCGCCACGTTCATGATGAAGTTGGTCATGATCATGACGAAAAAGGACATTGCCATCACAAACACGAACCAGTTGGCGTCATGGAACATCGCCAGCCAGTTGATGGCCAGCCAGGTGGCTGCCCCGGTATCCCACAGACAGAAACCCATGCTCATCGCGCCGGCGAACAACAGCACGATATTCCAGGGAATATCCTCCAGTTCCTTGACCGTCAGGATCTTGAACAGGAAGAAGACGATAGTGGACATCAGTACCACCGAAGACTTGTCGATGAACGCGATAGCCGGAATAAAGGACTTCAACGACAGCGTCAGGATGACCGCCAGTACAACCAGTCCGACAAAGATTTCCCGCCGGCTGAGCGGCCCGGCTTCCCTGTACAGGCGTTTGGCTTTTTCCCGCAGACCGGGGATATGGGCCTTCTCCGGTCTGAACATGATCATGATCAGCCCCCAGCACAAGAACACCAGCAACCATCCCACCGGCAGCATGTAATAACTTAATTCAAAGAAAGAGATGTCCCTGTTGACGATATCGTTGAAGAAGCCAATAGCCACCGCGCCGCGTGCCGCCCCCAGCAGGGTGACCATGCTGCCGGCACCGGCCACGAAGGCCATACCGATAAACAGGCCCTGACCGAAGCGGGTGGGTTTGTTGCCCTCACCGTAAAGGGTGTAGATGGCCATCAGGATAGGAAACATGGTGGCAGCCACCGCCGTGTGGGCCATCACGTGGGTGAGGGCGGCGGTCACCACGAAGCAGCCCAGGTAGATCATGCTGGTTCTTTCGCCAACGATGGTCAGCATCTTGTAGGCCAGGCGTTTGGTCAGTCCCACCTTGGTAAATGCCATGCCGATCACCAGTGAACCAAAGATAAAGAGCACCGAGGGGTCCATGAAATCGTTGAAGGCGACTTTGGCCGGGCGGATCAGAAACACGGCCTGTATGACCCCGATGGCCAGGCTGGTGACACCGACGGGAATCACCTCGAACACCCACCAGGTGCCGGCCAGTAGAAACAGGGCAATCGCCGCTTTGCCTTCATGACTGAGCGGAAAGTGTCTGCCGGCAGGATCGACGGCGTCCGCCAGGGGGGCAATGAGATACAGCCAGAGGAACAGGCCCAGGCCCAGACAGATAAACATGAGTCGCCTGGTATCAAAGCGGGCTTTCTTCTTACTGACGTAGATGTGTTGTTTGCCGAATGCGTCTGGCATACGCTTGCCTTATCCTTCCGCCGATAGATTCACTGGTCTTTGATGGCTTTGGCGATACGCTGAAACAGGTCGACCAGGCGTACCACCCCCAACACCTGGTTATCCACCTCGACCACGGGTAGCATGCGCACATTCCGTGCCAGCATCAGGTACACGCACTTGCCAAAAGGATCATCCATGGTAACCGTGTCTTCCACCAGGGTCATGACTTCGTGTACCGGTTTTCCGGTTTCCTCCCGGATTTTCAGCGTGAATCCTTCCTGCCAGATCAGCGACAAGGCGGTAAAGTCTTCCGGGATGCCTTCGAATGGATGGTAATATTTATAGTCGGGTGGTTTGCCGTGCTGAAAGTCGGCGACGGCGTGGATCAGATCCCGCATGGTCAGATAACCTTTCAAACGCCCGTCGTTGTCGTGCACCAGCATGGATCGGTAGCGGGTGTGCGCTTCCAGTGCGCTGTTCAAGACAGCGAAAGCCTCGGCGACGGTCGCGTCTGCGTCAATATGCGGGTACTCGTCGATGGAGATATACACGTCCCGCACGTTCAATCTGTCTAACATGACGCCTGCCCCGGCCGGTAAAAAGAGTGATGCTGATCTGATGCCGGGAACATGTCCGGCCAGGATAATCGTGCCGGTGATGGCACGATTTGGCAAGTTATTTAAGCACTTGGGTGTGGCATTATGGTTTGAATAGAAGGATACTATGCGCCCCATGAGCCAGCGCCATCTGCCTGTCAGGTCATATTACGAGCTTATTGCCTGTCACGAATGCGACACGCTCAGTCAGATTCCCGCGCTGCCCCCCGGGCGCGCGGCACGCTGCCGCTGCTGTGGAAGCGTTCTGCTGCGTAATCCCATAGGGTGGACTGGACCGTCCCATCGCGTTGTATAGCGCAGCATTCATTCTGCTGCTGCTGGCCAATGCGTTTCCTTTCCTGACGCTGGAAATCCAGGGCCGCTCGGAGGTCACCAACATCTTTGGCGCCTCCAGGGCGCTGTATAACGCGGGTATGGGCGAACTGGCCGTGGTGGTTTTTCTCACCAGTATGCTGGCGCCGGCCTTACTGATCACCAGCAGGCTGTCGCCACTACCCCGGCACAGTGACAGGGGGCACTGCTTTGCTTATTCCCCCAACCCTATCAGCCTTCCCCGCATGGGTGGGCGGGTCTGCCTGTGCAACGTCCTTTTCGAGGATTGCTCAGCGTTCACTCGTTACGGCCTGCACACTCGCCAAGTCACTTAATGACCCTCTACACCAGAAGCTTCAGCCACTTCATTAGCTCCATGACTGCTCCGATTGCTTCCGGCTGGAGCAAAATCGCCGGGTGGGATTCGCACCCACTGAGAAACGCCGCCTTAACACGGCGCACGCCAAACTCGGACCTTTAGCGCAATAAAAAACGGCTCCCTAAGGAGCCGCTGTTGCTGGTGCTTTACTGGCATCAGATTTTATTTATACAGGCGTCTTTAGTTTTTCTTAAATAATCCATCAACCAGTCAATGTTTGTGATTATGAGAACGCTCAAGCGTCCAGGTGACAAAGGTAATAACTTTGCGGCCGCCACCAAAATCCAGTTCATAAACTTCCTGTGGCCCATGCTCAGACACCAGACGCCCCCACTGGGCAGGACCGTTCATCTCGATACTGGCGAGAATATCTGCAGCAGATGCTCCGTTACACCACGGGGCTCTTGGGTTGCAACCGCCGCTATCACCGTTATCACCACCACTATTGGTATTATCAAAATGGGCATAAATAGAATTCAGTTGTTCATAATCGTGAACATTCGGAATCTGATTGCTTGCAGGATCACTCGTGTAATCCATGCATGTATCCAAATCAGGATTATCAAAATTCTCATCCTGATGACCCAGCCCAAACGTGTGGCCAATTTCCTGGCACATCACCATCTGCCGCCATTCAAGTGTGTTATAGGTTGGGGTATTAAAATAAGTGTCATTTACCTTAACGTAACCGGCGGTAATATGGTCTCCACTTACTGATATGGATGCGATTCCTAACCAACCGTTAGCGCCATAACGTTCACTGCATACCTGGACATTGCCAGACATGGCTTTACATGGCTTTGGTTTGGTAGAACCCGAGATAATAGTCGTATCAAGAACACTGGATTCAGACCAATCAGCAGAGGCAGTAGACAGATGACCCTCCCAGTTCAAATCGACGTTATCCCCTAGGTCTAGAAGTAAGGGATTACTTGAACGCTCCCAATGGTAATTACCCCATGCATGACTTGCCATCGATGCAGATGAGAACACCATCGCACCAAGGGTAAAGCCAGTAAATGTGATCGTTTTGAGAATTTTCATTTTAATGCTCTCCCACAGTGAATATCATTAAAGTACAGTCACTTACCGATAGAAATCGTAACTATTGTCAATTTTAAGTATGCAACACCCGCAGGTTTATCATAGCGGGGTATCTACACCTAAAAGGTACCTTTCCATGCACGCATCTAGAAACTGAATATCTGCGAATAAGTCAACATAAGATATGTTCATAGGAATCAGATCACGAACGCCTGCCAGAAGTGGAGTCTTTCAACAGTATCGGCCATGAGCAGACATTCGATCAATAGATCCTGAGACCTTTTTAGTCAGTATAAAAAGAATACTGCAAAGACTATGGGTACTTCTGCAACCTGTAAATAGTACAAAGGTACACCCCTTGCCATCTAAGGTGCTCTGAAGGGCGATTACCGGCCAATAAGCGTCATTCAACTCCAAACGAAAACGGCGACCCTAAGGCCGCCGCAGGGGTTTTGCACGGGCAGTGTCGGGCTGCCGCCGTGCCGGGATCACCTATCAAATTGAGAGACCACAAAGGGCATGGAAACCAGCGCGATAGCAGCAGCAACGATATATACCTTCATCTCGCCAAGCCACGCCAGTGCCTGCAGGCTGGGGTCACCCAGGAATAAAATCACCATCAATCCAATAATCAACTTGTGCATATCTGTCCCTGTTACTACCTGCTGTTTCGATGTTTCTATCTTAGGCGGCTAACCACAAGATATCCGTGACCGGAAACACGCCGGGTACGGCCATTCGTCACAGATTTTTACACATATGTCAAAGATTGAGACCACGGTCACATTATATCGAATGACAGTACCGATAATTAATGTTCAACCAATCAATGATCACGTTCTTCTATAACCGGGGTTAGTCGAGATGAATAAATTTACTATTTTTATTAGCGCCATCATTTTTGCAACATTGTTACCTGGCTGCGGTGGAGGTGGCGGAGACAGTGGCGGTAGCGGTGGCGGTGGCGCCGGGGTCAGTTCGGCTCAAAAATATGGAGACCTCGACATAACCATCATCGATGGTAACAGCGATACTGAAGCCCCCATTCCTGATGCGAATATTCTGGTCTTCGACGCAGCCAGCGGGGATCCGGTCAACAACCTCACCAGCGGCGCTGACGGCTCGGTCACCCAGACCCTTGAGGTAGGCGACTACCAGTTGAAGGTCAGCGCTAACGGCTTCAGCCCCTCTCCACCAACCGGTGTCCCGCCCTTGCCGGTGCAGATTTCCGACAGCCTGACCTCGGATATTACCATTACCCTCTACCCACTCGCCGATGCTGAAACCCTCGGCACCATCACCGGGCAGGTCAGCAATACCACAGAAGCAGGTCTAGCCGGCGTCCTTGTCGTTGCGGAAATCGGAGATTCCTCAGTCGCCACCATTTCGGCCGAGGACGGCAGCTACATCCTCCACAATGTCCCAGCCGGCGATGCCTCCCTCACCGCATATCTTGGCGGCTTCAATTTCCCTGCCATCTCCCCGGTGGCCGTCACCGCCGGTGCGGTCAGCGCCGACCAGAATATTGTTGCTGTAAGCGAAGCGACCGGCGTCATAAACGGTCACATCTCCTTTACCTCCATCGAAGGACTCATAGTCGATATAACCCTGCTCCATCCTGGGACACGCGAGGTGATACCGGGGTTGAGCGTCTACACTGACGCGAGCGCCAATTACAGCATGACCGGCATTCCCGACGGTCACTTCGAGATCATCGCCTCACTCGAAAATGACGGTTATGTGATCGATCCGGATATTGCCGTTACACAGGGTATTCCGACTGCCGATGTCGTCGATGGCAATATACAGACCAAGGATTTCAAGGTCACCGGCGCCATCGAACTCGACATGCCAGCACAACCGATAGGCGGCATCATTCCCAAACTGAGCACCACGCCCAGCTTCACGTGGCATCAGGCCTCGAGCTACTCAAACGCGGACTACTATGTCCTCGAGGTAGTGGACGAGTCGGGCAGCACCATCTGGGGTGGCTTCGACCTTGCCGGTGATCCCAAAGTCACCTGGCCTAAAGAAGACCCGATCACCATCGACTACAACTTCGACTTTACAGCCACCCTTCCCACGCTGGAGGCGGGACGCTACTACCAGTTGCGCATCTACGCCAGCAAGGAAGATACTACATCCCCGCTTGGCTTCAAACTGATCTCCTCCACCGAGACTCTCGACGGTGTCTTCAAGGTCGAGACCCTCTGACCTGACAGCGGAAACGAACAACGGGGCCGTCGGCCCCGTTTTTTTTTCGCTTACCGCATCATGGTAGATTAACAAAGTGTTCGGAGTAGACATCGATAAAGATGTTGTCAGGCGCGTAC
>JBDLIZ010000276.1:0-7036 GCA_039714615.1 Pseudomonadota bacterium
GCCCCGCATTCATTCACTGGCGAAGATATCCTTGAGTTGCAAGGCCATGGTGGGCCGGTAGTGATGGATTTGCTGTTAAAGCGTGTACTGTCACTGGGCGCTCGCCTGGCACGGCCCGGTGAATTCAGTGAGCGGGCCTTCCTCAATGATAAACTGGACTTGGCGCAAGCAGAAGCCATTGCAGATCTCATCGAAAGCCATACTGAACAGGCAGCACGTAGTGCTTTACGCTCATTGCATGGCGAATTCTCAGATGCCATTCATGAGTTGGTCGATGATCTCGTCGATTTGCGCGTTTATGTTGAGGCTGCACTGGACTTCCCGGAACAAGAGATCGATTTTTTAGCCGATCCCACAGTAACGTCGCGATTGGAACAATTGCAGCAAAAGCTAGAATTACTGCAGGGTAAGGCGTTTCAGGGTCGCCTGTTGCGCGAAGGTATGAGATTGGTGATCGCTGGTCCTCCAAATGTTGGGAAATCAAGTCTTCTCAATAGCTTAGCAGGCCATGATGCCGCCATAGTCAGTGCCATCCCCGGGACCACCCGTGATGTCATGCACCGGGAGATGCAGTTGGACGGAATGCCGGTAAAGGTTAGTGATACGGCGGGTTTGCGTTCCAGCTCTGACCCCATCGAACAGGAAGGTATACGGCGTGCCTGGCGTGAAATAGAACTCGCCGACCTGATCATTCTGCTCATTGATGATTGCCGAGGATATGGTGATCAAGAGAGAGAAATAGAGAAAAACCTGCCCAAACATATCCCGGTATTAAAGGTCCATAATAAGATCGATATCAGTTTAAAATCGCCTGGTTTCCATGGTGACGAGGTCTATGTGTCTGCCAAGCAAGGACAAGGATTGGAATTGTTACGTCGGAGACTTAAAGATCATATGGGGTTTCAGGACAACATCGAAGGCGTATTCATTGCCCGCCGTCGTCACCTTGAGGCGCTTGAACAAGCGAGTATGGCCCTGGAGCAAGGCCGAGAACAATTAATACACCAACGAGCGGGTGAGCTGATGGCCGAAGAACTTCGCGTGGCACAACACGCATTAGGACAGATCACCGGTGAAGTCAGCAGCGATGATCTTCTTGGGAGAATCTTTTCAAGTTTTTGCATTGGCAAATAATGCCTATTCACCCGGAGAACTCATGGATGTTCCAAATAGTATCGATAAGGTCCAAATTCGTTAGTTTTGTGAAACACTTTGCACCAGCGTAGAATAGCCGGCCAAGACTGAACTTGGTTAGATAGTTTTATGGATTATCCCAAACATTTTGAGGTCATTGTCGTTGGGGGCGGTCATGCAGGTACGGAAGCAGCCTTGGCGGCGGCACGCCAAGGTGTGTCTACTCTATTACTTACTCATAATATTGAAACCCTTGGTCAGATGAGCTGCAATCCGGCCATCGGCGGGATTGGTAAGGGTCATCTAGTCAAGGAAATTGATGCCTTAGGTGGGATCATGGCCCGTGCGATCGACCAGGCCGGTATCCAGTTTCGAATACTCAATAGTCGCAAGGGGCCGGCAGTAAGGGCAACTCGCGCCCAGGCCGATCGACAGCTGTATAAGCGTTGCATAAGGAAAGCGTTAGAAAATCAACCCCATCTGAACCTATTTCAGCAAGGGGTCGAAGACCTGATCATCGACAATGATCGTATTGCTGGTGTGGTAACCAAGATGGGGCTTCGATTCTATGCCCAGTCCGTAGTGTTGACCGTCGGTACCTTCTTGGGGGGAAGGATTCACATCGGAGAGGCCCAGCAAAATGGAGGTCGTGCGGCAGATCCGCCGTCAGTTTCGCTGGCTCGCCGGTTGCGTGAGTTGCCATTGCGTGTTGGTCGCTTGAAAACGGGAACGCCCCCACGAATCGATGGATGCAGTATCGATTATTCAAAGTTGCAGCCACAACTAGGGGACGATCCAACACCAGTATTCTCCTTTCTTGGACAGGTCAGCGAACATCCTCCTCAGGTACAATGCCATATCACCCGGACCAATCATAGGACCCATGAAATCATCAGGACCTCATTGGATCGTTCACCCCTCTATAGTGGTGTCATCGAGGGGGTGGGCCCGCGTTATTGTCCTTCAATCGAAGATAAGGTGGTGCGGTTTGCGGACAAGGAATCGCACCAGATCTTTATCGAGCCTGAAGGCCTGAACACTCGGGAAGTCTATCCTAATGGGATTTCCACCAGCCTGCCGTTTGATACCCAGTATAAGCTGCTGCGTTCCATTGCGGGTTTCGAAAAGGCCCATATCACGCGACCTGGCTATGCCATCGAGTACGATTATTTCGATCCCAGAGATCTGCGCCCCAGTCTGGAAACCCATCTGATTAAGGGTCTGTTCTTTGCCGGGCAGATCAATGGTACCACGGGGTATGAAGAAGCCGCGGCACAGGGTCTGGTGGCCGGTGTCAATGCAGCCCGTTACGTGAGAGAACAAACGCCCTGGTTCCCTACCCGCGATCAGGCCTATATTGGCGTGCTCATCGATGATCTCGTTACTCGTGGTACCGATGAGCCTTATCGTATGTTTACCAGCCGTGCCGAATACCGTCTGATATTAAGGGAGGACAATGCCGATCTGCGACTCACGCCCGTCGGTCGCCAGCTGGGGATTGTGGATGATGAGCGCTGGAGGATTTTTGAACAGAAAAGTCAGGCCATAGAACGTGAGCAACAACGCCTGCGCAGTACGATGTTGCGCCCCTCCATGTTAAGCCACAATGAAGCCAAGGCCATATTGGGCAATCCGTTGATGCGCGAATATTCCTTGGAGGAATTGCTGCGACGTCCAGATATGCGTCATTCGGATCTCATGAAACTGCCTGTTGCGGGCAATGCAGTCTGTGATGAAGAAGTAGCCAAACAGGTGGAGATTCAAATCAAATATTCAGGCTATATAGAACGCCAGCACAACGATATTCAGCGCTCCAAGCGGCATGAGCAAACCCGCCTGCCCGAACAAATCGATTATGACCAGGTCTATGGCTTATCCTCAGAGGTGAGGCAAAAACTGCAAACTACACGTCCAGCTACCCTTGGGCAGGCCTCTCGCATACCGGGTATGACGCCAGCGGCAATCTCTATTCTGCTGGTATACTTGAAAAAACGTCAATGGTTGAAGAAAAAAATAGCTTAGGAGAAAGCAATGTATTTCAAAGTTATTATGGCCGCGATTCTGTTGAGCTTGCTGTCACCCTTGATGGCAGACGATGGTTTGATCACCAAACCCAGTGCGCATACTGTGGATGCAACCGTGCAACGTCTGAAAAATATATTTGACAAAAAGGGTGTGCGCTTATTTGCTCATGTCGATCATCAGAATAGCGCTGCAGGCGTGCAACTGAAACTCAATAAGTTGCAGCTGCTTATCTTCGGTAACCCCCGTTTGGGTACGCCTTTGATGCAATCCAATCCTACGGCGGGTATCGACCTGCCAATGAAGGCATTGGTGTGGGAAGATACCAAGGGCAAGGTGTGGTTAGCCTATAATGACCCAGCTTATCTTGCGCAACGCCATGGAATATCGGATCGTCAAGGTGTAATTAAGAAAATGAGTGGCGCATTGAATAAGATGACGAGCGTAGCGACGGCACCCTGATTGATCGATCTCATTACACCACTGCGAGCAGGTCTGCAGGCCTTAGACATAGGCCAGGATTCTGCTCGGATACTACGATTGATAGATTTTATAAAATTAATCGAAAAATGGAATCGCGTATACAATCTTACTGCGGTGCGCGATCCTGTGAAAATGATCCCCGTCCATCTGCTAGACAGTCTGTCTGTCCTAAGGTACATCAACGGGGCGAACATCGCTGATGTGGGCAGTGGCGCAGGCATACCTGGAATTCCTTTGGCGATATGTCAGTCGGATAAAAAGTTCGTACTGGTGGATTCCGATGCCAAGAAAACGAGGTTCATGCAGCAGGCCGTTATAGAATTGAGCTTAACTAATGTTCGCGTGTGCAGAGCAAGGGTTGAAAGCTTTCCAGAAACAGAGCAATTTGATACCGTCGTATGCCGAGCCTTCTCCAATATTGCCGAGTTCGTGAATTTCGCCGGTAGCCTGTGTAAACGAGCAGGTAGACTTTTGGCGCTTAAAGGAAAACACCCTGGTAAAGAACTTGCGCAGCTACCTACCGGGTATGAAGTGGTCACGGTGGATAGGTTGGTGGTACACGGTTTGGAAAGGCAGCGACACGTGGTAGAGATCCTCAAGGTATAAACCTCCATGTTAAAGATAATCGCGATAACTAATCAGAAAGGCGGCGTAGGTAAAACAACGACCAGTGTCAATCTGGCGGCCTCCCTGGCAGCAACCAAACGCCGTGTGCTATTGATCGATTTGGACCCACAAGGCAATGCTACTATGGGCAGCGGTGTGGACAAGCATCAGGTCGATCTCAGCAGTGCGGAAGTATTGATGGAGAAGGCCTCATTAGCGCAGGCAATGATCCCTATAGAGAAGGTCGGTTACTCTTTGTTGTCCGCTAATAATAAATTGACCATAACCGAAGTGGAATTGATGTCGGAGGCGGCCAGGGAGTTTCGTCTTCGAGAGGCGATCCGCAGTGTGGAGCAGTATTTCGATTATGTGTTGATCGATTGTCCGCCTGCCCTGAATACCCTGACGGTCAATGCCTTAGTGGCCGCTCAAGGGGTTATAATCCCGGTACAATGCGAATATTATGCCCTGGAAGGACTGTCGGCACTGTTGGATACCGTGGAGCGTATCCGACATACTGCTAACGCGGGCTTAAGAATAGAGGGGTTGTTACGCACGATGTTTGATTCTCGTAATAATCTGGCAAATGATGTTTCAACACAATTGACATCCCATTTTGGAAAAAAGGTATTTCGCACCATAATACCGCGCAATGTCACCCTGGCTGAGGCCCCGAGCCACGGTGTCCCGATACTGCTCTATGACAGGTCCTCTCGTGGCTCCCTCGCCTATTTGGCTTTAGCCGGTGAGATGCTGCGTCAAGAGGCGAGGAAGCCCGCAAGCGATTCTCCGCCTCTGGTGGCAGAACATGCTCAGGCGAACAGACGGCATAGACTGGTTGAAACCTGAGCCTCACTGAATCCGGTTGGTCAGTACTTGGTAACTCTTTCAAGCAAGGTTCAAATCGGCCCGGAAAACTACAGCAAATGGCAAAAAGAAGACGTGGCTTAGGCAATATCGGGGTTGACGTTCTATTGAGTGCAGCATCCGCACCGATAGCATCGGTGACCGATATGTCAAATAAAGATTCTTTTAAGCCCTTACCGGTGGACGTGATCAGCCGCAGTAAATACCAACCTCGCTTGAACATCCAGCCAGAGGCGCTGCAGGAACTGGCGGATTCAATTCGAGCTCAAGGCCTGGTACAGCCCATTATTGTGCGCCCGGTAAACGAAGGATATGAATTGATTGCCGGAGAACGCCGTTGGCGTGCGGCGCAACTCGCGGGGTTGCAGGAGATCCCCGCGATTGTAAAATCCATTCCCGACCAGGCGGCGGCGGCCATGACGCTGATAGAAAATATTCAGCGTGAAGATCTCAATCCGTTGGAGGAGGCGGGTGCTTTTAAACGTCTCATCGATGAATTTGAACTTACCCATCAACAAGTTGCCGATGCCGTGGGCCGGTCGCGTGCGGCGGTAAGTAATATGATGCGCCTGCTGGATCTGGGGGTTCAAACCAAACAATATCTGGAACAAGGGATGCTGGAAATGGGGCATGCCCGAGCGTTATTGGGTTTGAATGGCGACACTCAGGCCGAGGCGGCACGTTTCGTCACAGCACACGGTTTGTCCGTGAGGGAGACCGAGCGGTATATCAAAACGCTCCTATCGAACAAACCTCAATCACTTAAGGAAAATACCGCCAAGGATCCGGATGTGGCAAGCTTGGAGCAAAGATTATCGCAAACTCTGGGGACCAGCGTCGATATTCGCTACAACACTAAAGGTAAAGGAAAGCTTATCATCAAGTATTCCAGCCTGGATGAACTCGATGGCATCCTTGCACATATAAAATAGGGGACCGATCATTCTGCTATACACCTTTCGACGGGTGTAATTGTAAAGATAAAACCTGCATTCTGATCGGTTCCTAAAATAGTGATCGGTCTGGATCCACATCCAGACTGATCACTTGCAGGATCTAGGTAATATTCGGACGGTCTCCTAGCTTTCCTGAAGCACGGCTTCCAATTCGGCAAAACTTTGTACGGCGCCTAAAGGTTGGATCTCCACGCCCAGTTTGTAACCGATGTGGGTGGTGGAAAATATACCGCGTACCATAACCTTACCGTCAGGTTCCTGTTCTATGACCAATGCGTGTTGGCGTCCGGACTCGCTCAAGGTAACTACGATATCCCCTATCGTGGAACGCTCGACTTCACGCATATTCAAGGTTTGAATATTATCACGACCCATCATGATGTCTCCTACGCAGACCTTGGCCCTGGGAATGCCTTCTTGCGAGGCAAAGGCGACCGGTTGATTCCCCATGATATCCCGGGCCGTGATCAGACCGATTACCGCCTCATCGGGGTCGGTTATCAGCAGCATCCGGATCCCACAGTAGATCATTTTTTGCAATGCCTCATCGATGGGTGTGCTGGCAGGGGTAGTGAATGCCTGGGTAAGGCTGAGGTCGGTCATCACCATCATTGCCGGCTCACTGTGGTGGACTACCTCAGGGGTGATGGGATGGCGTATCGGTGTATTCGGTGGCAAATGTTGTCTGCCAAGAATCTTGTATGGTGATGTCATGGCTCTCTCTTTTGTTATTGCAGATTTTGGATTGACTCAATCCTCGCAGATGGCGTCCCAACAGCTCAAAGAACAACGGCGGCACGCTCTCGGCCACGGGATCGACGAGTCTGCGGGAGCCGGCGAGCCTGACCGTCATCAAGGCCTCGGGGCCGAGACTAAGGTCAGGCCATCGGTCCGCGTCAGCCATGCTCGATTGGGGAAGATATCTTCCTGGATCCATCCAGGGGGTTTGAAGCCTCACCTCAATCGTA
>JBDLIZ010000277.1:0-7020 GCA_039714615.1 Pseudomonadota bacterium
CCGGAGGGAAGGGACATCGACAATCTCGACCCCCTGTTCGGTGTTTACCCGGATGAGGATGGAAAGAAACAGACTGACCAATCGGCAGGAAAGCCGATTGGCAGGGCCAAAGGCCGCCGCGAAGCGGTTAAACACAAGGATGTGTTTCATGAATATGAGCCAGACCCAAAGCTCAAGGACTTCGAGAACATCCCCCTGAAAGAAGACATTGTTAGCTACTTCCTGCGCGAGGTGCAGCCCTATGTGAATGATGCCTGGATCGACCGCATGGCCGGAGACGAACAAGACGGTGGCATTGGCAAGGTGGGCTATGAGATCAACTTCAACCGGGAGTTCTTTAAGTACCAGCCGCCGAGGCCGCTGGCGGAGATCGACGCGGAGCTGGAGGTAGTGGAGAGCCGGATTATGGGGATGTTGCGGGAGGTTACGGAGTGACTTGCCTTAAAGCATGGAGTTTATCTGGACGCAGTTGGCTAGATGGAATCCCAGATCATTGGTCGATAGAAAAATTAAAACGCATAATCTCGTTCGTCTATTCAGGTGTAAGCGTAAATACAACAGATCAGCCAGCTGCTGAAAATGAATTCGGCGTTCTGAAAACAAGTGCTGTTCAAGGGGGGCAATTTTTCTCGCGTGAGAATAAATTAGTGTGGTCAACAGAATATGACCGCCTTGCATGCCCAGTTTCGGCAGATACGATCATAATGAGTCGCATGAACACACCTGCATTGGTCGGTGAGAGCGGTTATGTACTCTATGATTGTCCAAGCTTATTCTTGCCAGACCGTTTATGGCAAATCAGCTTTAATAATCAAGTTAGCGTGAGATTTGTGTCTTTTCTGCTCGCCTCAGAAAATATAAAAAATGAAATTTCATCGCTTGCGACGGGTACAAGCCCGAGCATAAAGAATCTTACCATCGAGTCAATGAGCAATCTTCAAGTTCCAATACCTCCCATAGTTGAGCAATACCACATTGTTTATTACCTCGACCGCGAAACCGCCCACAACGACACTCTGATCGCAGAAAAAGAACACATGCTGGCCCTGCTGGAAGAGAAGCGTGCCGCCCTCATTAGCCAGGCCGTGACCCGTGGCCTCACAAATTCGCCGGGAGCAAATTTGAACGTCGAAGCTTGCGACGGCGGCCCGAATGGCGAGGGCAGGGAGAGCCCGAGTAACCCCGGTGTCCCGCTCAAACCCTCTGGACTGGATTGGCTGGGGGATATTCCGGCGCATTGGGAAACCAAACGGCTTAAGTACCTTGCTCAGGTTCGTGGTGGCCTAACGTTAGGAAAGAGATATTCGACCAACAATTTAGTCAAGTCGGCCTATCTGCGAGTCGCGAATGTCCAAGACGGCTACTTGGAACTGGATGAGATGATGACGGTGGAGGTGCCGACATCTGAAGCCAAAGGGTATCTGTTGCAATACGGCGTCGTATTGATGAATGAAGGTGGTGACATAGGCAAACTTGGCCGTGGTTGTGTATGGCGGCAAGAAATATCTCCCTGTCTGCATCAGAATCACGTATTCGCCGTCCGACCTTTTGCTGTTGAGCCGGAATGGCTTGCTCTTTGGACGTCAACACTACAGGCAAAACATTACTTTGAGTCCCGCGCTAAGAGAGCCACCAATCTGGCATCTATCTCTGGGACGAATATTAAAGAGTTACCAGTTCCCATGCCGCCAGTAGATGAACAGGAGCGCATTCGAGGCTATATTGAAAAGTCCACAGAAAGAATGGCAAAGCTGCGGTCAGAATTGTGGAGAACAATTACTCTACTCAAAGAACGCCGCTCCGCCCTAATTACTGCCGCCGTTACCGGCCAGTTAGACATCGACAGCATGAATTCACCCATGGGAGAACGGTCATGCGCATAGACCAACTCACGCTCAAGCACTTCAAGGGTTTCGAATCCGAGACGTTATCTTTTCACCCGGAATTCAACCTGCTGGTCGGAAGAAACGGCACCGGCAAGACCAGTGCCCTGGATGCCTTGACAGTGGCTATTGGCAGTTGGTTTCTGGGTATCAAGGGGGCCGACACCCGCCACATTCGCCCAAATGAAGTCATGCTGGCCGATTTTAAACACGAAGAAATAGACGATAAAGGAGATCGCCACTTCAGTGTCAATTGGGAGTATTTGTACCCCTGTGAGGTGGCGGCGCGAGGCGAGGTTCAGGGAAAGACAATCGATTGGTTGCGCACGCTGAACGGCCCAAAAGGGCGTACCACCTATCGGGAAGCGGCGAAGATAAAGACATTGGCTGCCGGTGTGGACCGCGATGTACGCTCGGGCAATGATGTTTCTCTACCACTGATCTCCTACTACGGCACCGGACGGCTGTGGCAGGAACCTCGGGAGTCGTTTCAGGTAACTGACCCGCAGCAGGTATCCGCCAAGGAGGAGCAATCCCGCATGGCAGGTTATTGGAACAGCATCGATCCGCGGATTTCGGTGGGCTCGTTGACCCAGTGGGTGGCGCGTCAGTCCTGGATTACTTATCAGAAGAAGGGACGAGTGTCGCCGGTATTCGAGGCGGTGAAAGAAGCGATTGTCGGTTGCGTGGAAGGTGCCTCCAATCTCTATTTTGATGCTGTTCTCGGAGAGGTGGTGGTCGAAATGGAGGACGGAACACGGCCTTTTTCCAACCTGAGTGATGGGCAACGCTGCATGTTGGCGATGGTCGGCGATATGGCGAACAAGGCCGCCAAGCTGAATCCTCAATATGGGGGGGATGTACTGCAACGGACATCGGGGGTAGTGCTGATTGATGAATTGGACCTGCACCTGCACCCGCGTTGGCAACGCCGTATTATCGAGGATTTGCGCCGGACCTTCCCGAAGATTCAGTTCATATGTACAACCCATTCACCATTTCTCATTCAGTCGCTTCGCAGCGGCGAGGAGCTTGTTATGCTGGATGGCCAGCCTACCGCCAATGTGGCGAATATGCCGGTCGAGGAGATTGCACAGGGAATTATGGGGATACCCAATCCGCAGGTCAGCTTGCGCTATGAGGAGATGAAAGGGGCGGCCAAACATTATCTTGAAGAGCTCGAAGTCGCCGAGAATGCCCCGGAAGAGAAGTTGGCGCAATACAAGGAACGGCTTGCCGAGACCATTGCACCCTACGCTGACAATCCGGCCTTTCAGGCTTTCCTGGAGATGAAACGCGCCGCGAAACTGGGGGAGTAGGCCATGCGACCGGTACGAAGAGGGAGCTCACCCCAAGCTGATGATTTTGAACCCTACACGGATGCTAAACCCGAGCTGATCTCAAGACTGGGCGGTTATTGTAGTTACTGCGAGCGGCGTATCGCTACCAATCTCGCGGTGGAGCATATACAACCCAAGAAACTCGCGGCCTATGTGCATTTGGAGGGACGCTGGGAGAACTTCTTGCTGGGTTGCGTGAACTGCAACTCCACGAAGTCAAAAAAGGATGTCCTGCTCGATCATATCTTGCTGCCGGACCGTGACAATACTTTCCTCGCTTTCACCTATTCGCCCGATGGCACTGTATCGTGTTCCCCTGATGCCGATGCACATGGAATAACCGAGAAGGCACAAGGCACGTTGGCATTGACTGGCCTCGATAAACGGATATCCGCTGTTTTGGATGAAAATGGCAAGCGGGTAAGTATCGACAGAGTGTCGCAGCGGTTGGAGACCTGGGCGGTTGCGGAGGAATCAAGAGAGGACGTAAACAACCATCCCGGCAACGATGCGCTCCGGCGGGGCGCCGTTCGAACTGCCCTGGGATATGGCTTTTTCAGCATCTGGCTGACTGTTTTCAAGGATGATAACGATATGTGTAACCGGCTTATTGATGCATTTCCCAGTACCAGGGAAAGCGGTTGCTTCAATCCTGCTGATGCTGCTCCGGTTTCTCCGGCCCCCAACCCAGACGGCTTGGCAGGTGGGGGAAAGATATGAAGCGAACATCCGAAGCCGCTTTTGAAACCGCCATCGAGAATGTGCTTCTCGCTCAAGGTTATGAGAAGCATGACTCCAGATCATTCGATCGCGAGCGTGCCATCTTTCCCGAGGTGGCATTGGATTTCATCCGCAGCACTCAGGCCAAGACCTGGGACAAGCTCGAAGCCCTGCACGGCGACAAGACCGGTGAGCGGGTGCTGGAGGCATTGTGTAAGTGGATGGATAGCCACGATTCGCTTGCCACCCTGCGCCACGGCTTCAAATGTTTCGGCAAGACCCTACGTATCGCCTTCTTCCGTCCGGCCCATGGACACAACCCGGATCTGGAGGCCCGTTACCAGGCCAACCGCCTGGGATTGACCCGGCAACTCCATTTCAGCCCCAAAAATGACAAATTCGCCGGAAGCGAATTTGGACAGCCGCAGGCTGGCCCGAAGGGTGAACGCCAGGGACGGCGTTCACAACAGTCTCTGGATGTCACGTTGAGCGTGAACGGTGTGCCGGTGGCTACGCTGGAGCTGAAGAACCCGCTCAGTGGCCAGACCCTGGCCAATGCCATCCACCAGTACCGCAATGATCGTGATCCACGGGAGAAGATCTTCGAGTTCAAGAAACGCAGTCTGGTGCATTTCGCCGTGGATACCGAAGAGGTGCACATGGCGACTGTCCTCGATTTCGTAAACGATCCCGAGGAGGTCCGGGAGGCATTCCGGCAGTATTACGAAGGATCGGTGATGGGCGAGGAGGTCGATCCGGATAGGCTTTATGAAGTTAAAGCGGAGCTGGATGAATCCGGGATCTATCTACAACAGGAGGTGGATGCCTTCGCCGCCATCTTCTTTGCACCCAAGAAAAGGCAATCGCCATCGGACCCCAAGAATATGAATGCTTTACTCGATCGGGCAGTGGTGAGGTTCCAGGACTTGCAGGAGAAGGAAGAGGAATTCGAAGTGGTTGGGGGAGCAAGTTTATAAGCGGCTCTCTAAGTCTACCGAAACAACCGGTCACAAGTCTCAGGCGTAGAGTTCTAGGAATTGCATGGAATACAGCAACTTCACCATCTACGTGGACGAAAGCGGCGACCACAGCCTGGAGAGCATCAATCCGGAATATCCATTGTTCGTGCTGACCTTCTGCCTGGCGGAGAAGGAGGACTACCGGGCACATATCGCACCGGAGGTGGCGGGCTTCAAACACCACTGGTTCGGCCATGAGACAGTGATCCTTCATGCACATGTGATCCGCAAGGAGAAGGGGGATTTCAAGTTTCTGTTCGACAGGGAGGTGCGGGAGCGTTTCCTCGATGACCTGACCACGCTTATGGAACGGTTGCCCTATACCCTGATCGCCAGCGCCATCGACAACATACGCCTGAATCACCAGTACACGGACCCTGATAATCCATATTCCATCGCCATGCAGTTCTGCCTGGAACGGGCCTTCTTTTTCCTGCGGGAACAGGGTGAGGCGGGAAAGCTGACCCATGTGCTGGTGGAGTCACGGGGCCGGAAGGAAAATGCCGATCTGGAATTGGTGTTCCGCCGCATCTGCGATGGTGCCAATGCCTTCGGACAGCGGTTACCGTTTGAGGTGGTGTTTGCCTGTTCGGCCAGCGCCTCCTGAGTCAGGCCGCGAAATTCACGCCACACCTTGAGCGGATGCTCCTCGCCGTCAAGCAGGTGTTTCCAGTCGCCTTGGTAGGCTTTTGGGCCTTGTCTAGCACAGGGCCATCAAAGATGCCTCTTCAGCAACCCCCGCTCTTTCCGCGCTATCTCCACCAACTGACGCCGCTGCTGTAGCGGAACGCTATCCAATGCCATCACGCGCTCGCCAAATGTTGAGGTGGTGGCGAAAACATCCTGGATGCAACCTTGCACAAGGTCGGCCGTCAAACCGAACGCGCTGCCCAGCTCGACAAAGTAGGCGCCATGATCGGCATATTCCGTGGGATCGAAGGGAATCGCGCTTACCAGGTTATGCCGTGGCCAGGCCCGCATCGGGGCCGGATCATAGACCGGCGCCAATCGGCAGTCGCTCAGGCCTCCCAGCAGCGCAAGGTTGTCCAGGTGCAGATCCCCATTGCCGGTCAGGAGAGCCAGCAAAATCCTCCGGTAGAGTGCTTCCTCCGTATCCGGCTTCAAGGTCGCCACCTGCCGCAGGCGATGAAAAATGCCACCAAGCTCATCCAGCAGAAGATCCCCTGTTTCGCGAAAATGGTGGTCACCGGTGGCGATTACCGAAAACAGGGATTCCATCGGGATGGGCCGACCCACTGTCTGGTCGAAACGCTCGATGGCCAGAAAATGCAGTCCATCATCGTCGAAGCGATGGAAAGCGGGAACCTCGAACCCCGCCTCGCGGTGGATCTCCAGGCAGAGTGCTTCGAGGTCGAGCAGTCCGTGGTATTCTGGAGGTTCGACCTTCAGCACCACATCCGTTTTCCCCGCCGTGCCGGGTGGCAGAAAGACGGCTTCGGCCCTGGACGGGTCCACGGACACCAGGAGTTTGGGAATCATGCCGCCAACCGAGGGTGTTGGGCCGAGCGTCTCTTCGATCAAACGGGGATCGAAATCGATGCTCTCATCCAGCACATTGCGTTTCAACATGCGCCAGAGTTCGGAGCGGCTATTGGCCGCCTTGCCGATTGAGCTGGCCCGGTCGGCCGTTCTGGCGCGATACCATCGTTCGGCCGCGATATCGTCAGAGAAGACGTCGACATGCCCTATACCGCCATGTCCACCCATCACGAGCAGTTGCCATTCCGTCTCTACTCCCGGCGGGGGTTCCTTGCCCGATCTGGCGCGCAGTATATCGAGGTAGTGTCGGCGCTGCAGGTTGCGCGGGTTATTGCCGGGGATCAGACTGAGTAGGCGGGGAAAAACCGGAATACGCTCACTGACGGGGTAGGTGACCGTGTCCGATCCCCAAATGGCGCCATCACCCAACAGGCAGAAACCCGGCAGACCAGATGCAAGGTAGTCCTGCGTATAGGTGAAGGAGGCCTCATCCGCCGACAAGACAAGATCCCCCATCTTCTCCGGTGAGCCGGAGTATCGAGTCCACAATACCGCGTG
>JBDLIZ010000278.1:0-7009 GCA_039714615.1 Pseudomonadota bacterium
CCGGAAGCCGCGAACGAAGGCGAAGAAGCGGTCGAAGCATCTCGCCTAGCAGAGAGTGAGGAATCCGGGTTCGAGTTACCGGCCGAACTGATCCTGGTTGGTTCGCGGTCCTATGATGCCGGACCAACCTTCGTCGTGACGGGGGGCCATGCTGAGGATTTCGCGGCGGAACAAGTTGATGCATGGGCGAAGAAGCACGTGCCCAAATTTGTCCTGATTCAGGATTACGGCCTCAGCGGCACGCAGATTGAGCTGAACCAGCTCGCCGACCGCTGCAAGAATGTCGAGTGGCACGAGCTTACCAACGAAGAGCAGACGATCACGGTCGTTCTCGACCTCGCCAAGGTCGATATTGATGAGTTCCTGGCGAAGGGCGGCACCGCCGAAGGGCGTACGGTCCGTTCCTTCGACAAGCGAGCGGCATCGTCTTACCTGAGCAAGCAGTTCCGCGACCTGTGGACTCAGAAGAAGGTAAATTTTCACATCGAGATTGACGGGCCAACCCTCAACATCTTCGCGGAGGATGACGCTGTCGGCATGCCAGTGCGGTTGCATCGGCGGTCCAGCGGGTTTCGCTGGCATGTGTCCTTTGCCTGGAAGTTCACCCATGCGAGCCAGGGCCTGTACAAGGGCTGCATTCTCCTGCTCGAAGAGCCCGGCATTCATCTGCATTATTCTGGGCAGCGCGATTTGCTTGAACTCTTTCAGCGGCTCTCCGAATCAAACACGATCCTTTACACCACCCATCTTGCTTCGATGGTCGATCCGGCCTATCCCGAGCGCGTGCGCATCGTTGAGACAAAGGGCAACCACGCTACGGTCAAACAGGGCGTGGTGAGCAGCCAACGTGCGCCGATGGCGGTTATCGAGCTTTCGCTTGGCCTGACCGGCGACATGAGCGGCCTTCTCGGAACCCGTCAGACACTGATTGTCGAGCGTGGGGATGATGCGCTGATCCTGCACAAACTTTCCGGAATTCTGCGGGGCGGGGGGAAGCCGCATCTCTCCGACCGCATTTATCTTTGGCCCGCGCGGGGTGCAACAAAAACCCCGATGTATGCAGCTTTCGCCGTCGGCCAGGGTTGGATTTCGGGCGTCCTGCTCGACACGGATCCGGAAGGATGGGCGGCGAAAAAGAAAATCGATGAGCTGGTGCTCAAGGAGCTGGCCGAAGAATCACGTGCCCGATTCCGAGTGCTCATGCTCGGAAATGCGGCCGGCATCAATAAGACCGATGCTGCCATTGAGGACCTGTTCGACAACCAGTTCTATCTCGACTGCGTCAATGCCGCATTTAGCATTTCAATCAGGGAGGCGGACCTTCCGGTTGACGGCTCCGATATGATCGTCAGGCGCGTGGAATCCATTTTGGTCAATCGGTATGGACACAAGGAACTAGACAAGCGGCGCGTCATGTCCGAAATCCTGCGTCGCATCGATGGTTGGGAGAAAGTGCTGGACTTGCCCAGGGGCACCGCGATCAAAGCTGCAAAGCTGTTCGAGACCATCAATAAATCCTTTGGGGGTGCGTAGGGGTGACGCGGGATTGGCTTCGGTGCTTTAAAACGTCTGGCCATGGAAATGAAAGGGTTCAAAGTACTTTACGCGCTTGCAGATGGTGATGAACGTTGCACCGCAGAGCCTTAGCGACGAGTCTTGCGGTGATTCTAGGCATACTGCCAGGCTACGCGCACGCTCAATACGTACCCACTTGGCTAATTGCTGCAGTTCTGTCCCCCATCCTCGTACTCATTATGTGCGTTATTCTCGGTTTTCTTACTCGAAGCGCACGAATCGGGGTGCTTCATGCGGCGTTTGTACTTGCGTGGGTTGTTCTTTTCTCCCTGGCGTCTTACTTTGTAGAAAATGATTACGTAATCTGGTCTCCCTTGGCTCTGTATGTCATGCATTCTGCGCTATTGCTTGTATTGATAGTTGTGGAATTAGCCAAGCGAATTGCCGATCGTGACCGTTCCGCCTAGTTGGATGCTGGGGCCAAGAAAAAACATGGTAAGCCGCATACTTTTGCTACTAGAGGCTTTATTATTGTGCCTCCCGCTTACTTATCTGTTTATATTTAAACTGATTCCAGCGGAGATGTACTTTCTCGGAGATAACTCTTTTGAGTCACCAGGAATAACAATAACAGCTACATTGCTTATTCTCGCGGGCCTGCTGTCGGGGTGGCGTCTTATTATTTCTTTCATCTTTTTCGGGCGTGCACAGCTTTTAACATTGTCAGATGCATGGTGGCTTGTTGCCAGTGTTGTGGCAATTCTTTCTATTGCTTCATTTATACATGCATCCTTCGCAGAAGAGCTACATCCATCATCCTTTAATTCACTGGGATGGGGTATATTCTTTTTAGTACCATATATTCATCTTCTGTTTGAGCGTTTTCGCTCAAATGGACCCAGCAATACCCTGAATCCATGACTTCATTCCGTTCCTGATCACCGTTGACGCGATGTATCTCGCGTAAAATACCGCATCGGCCGGATTCCGGCGGTTCACCCCGCACGGCGGCGGGCCCCTTATGCCTGAAAACGGCGAGGACACCGCCTTCCTCCAGCATTCCGCCCTCGTATGCCGGCTCGATCCGGAAGAAACGGACTGCGCCAACCCCATCAGCAGGGCGAAACCCGTCAAACCCGGCCTTCTCCGCTATGATGGGGCTGTGCGACATTGGAATCACTGATTCAGGAAGAGAGTTATGGGAGTAACACGTAAAAGGTCGTCCTGGCGGAACGGAGAAAAGCTTGTGGCTGTTCGAGGAGAGTGTCCAGGCCGCACGGCTCGACTCGAACGGTGGGCAACAGGAACTAAAGCTCTTCAGCTATGCGCCTAAATACTTTTCGAGTTGTTGCAGGAATCGTCGGGATCGCGATTTTCGCCTTCATCGCTTTTGCCGGTTTGATATGGTCCGGCTTTATAGGGTCTGAGTCAGGACGCAACGAAGCCGCGTTAAAACGGTTGCGTGATCGAGGGTATCTTCCTTCAGCCGCACAAAATGTATTTGTGAATGATTCGCACGGCGGTTTTCATGGAGATGGAACAACGTTCATTGTATTCGACTGTACAGACAGTTGCCTTAATGACCTTCGCGCCAAGATCAGCCAGGATCATGATTATCGGCTTTCCAGGAATCCAGACGAAGTCTGGAAGCGCACCCTGAAGGATGGTGCGGCGAAGCGTACCCTGGAAATAACGACACAGGATGTGAAGCAAATCGAGTCGCTTGTTCCCGATCTGAATTCAGAAAACGTTGAGTTTCGATGTATCGGTCGAGTCACAACGCCATTTTCCTTCTGCACAAGCCTCTACCTGGTCGATATTAAGGCGGGTCGATTCTGGTATATGAATATTACGACTTGATACTGCATGTGGCCTAACAAATACGTGGAGCACGTTCAAAGTAAAGCACCTGTTTATTGAACGTTGGAGATGAGAAGATCGATAAGAAAAATCACTAGCTTCGGCGGAGGACTCCTGGCGTTAATGGTTTTGATCCCCACCGCGGTGATCACGCACACCTACGTTGTGCGCCCCCACCAGGTCGAAAGCCTGAATGACTGGTTTCAAGTCCTGTTGCCAACGGCGCCTCCTGTGATCGCTGTGCTGTCCGTTCTCTTTCTGGGGGGAATCGAAAAGAGGCAGCCTGTGGGCAAGGGCATCGTGTGGGGATTGTTCTGCGGTTCCTCGGCGTACATGCTTCTTCAAGCGTGGACACTCGCCACGCAGTACACTCTGATCTCAGAGGACGGAACTGCCCATTGGGCGATGCTTCAGTTGCCAGCGATCTGGATCGCACTCCCATTGGTTGTCATTGCCATTGGAATCGGAGCATGTGCTGGGTGGATTGTGAAGGGGAAAGGGCGCGATCGACGGACTGGGTCGAGACTTCAGTAGCGGCGCCGCTCACACTCTGAGTTTAGGAGGGAGTCAAGGAGGGCAATATGCAAGTCAGTGCGTCAGAAGAAGAGATCGCTGCCGCAAGGGCCTACGAGGACCTCCTTGTTCCGGTGTTGTTCCGGCAATAGGCTCCGCGGTTGGTGGAGGCAGCGAAGATTCGGTCGGGCCATCGGGTGCTGGATGTGGCCTGTGGTACCGGTGTCCTGGCGCGGGAAGCCGCGTTGTGTGTGGGTGACGGCGGTTTCGTTGCGGGCCTTGATGCCGGCCCAGGCATGCTCGCCGTGGCTGCGCAACTGGCGCCATCCGTTGGATGGCGGGAAGGTACGGCCGAAGCGTTACCTTGTGAAGACGACTCGTTCGACGCGGTTATCAGCCAGTTCGGGCTGATGTTCTTTCAGGATCGTCCCATCGCACTTCGCGAGATATCGCGTCTATTCTTAACGACGCCGAGAAGGCTCTCGGTCAGTACGTGACCGCGGAAGGAGCGGTGAAGGTCAGGACACCGGGACTGTCGTATTGAGCCTGGTCGCCACGTTTAACGAAAGGACGAAACATGGAAGAAAGAAGAAAGATCGACATTCCAATCCCGTTATTGGTATTAGATATCATCGGAGCGATCCTGGTAGGCCTCGGGCTGGCAGAGTGGTTTGCCGCAACGAATCTCGTTCCCGAACCGCTTCGCTTTGACGGGTACTACATCGCCATGGTTGTCGTGGGCGGCCTTTTGATGTTTCCCCTGTTGTTTCATGTACTCAGGGCCGCGAGCGGGAACCGACAGCGAGAATTGCAGGGCCGATAGTATGGTTGGTGCCAGAGTCGCGCAGCTCCCCCTACCTGGAACGACAGATGCGGAAAGCGACTTAAGCGGTCAATGAGTGACGAAAGAGTTTTTTCTGCAAGTCTCGGGACGCGTGAGCGCCTCATTACCTACGCGGTCGGGTACGGCGTAGGCATGGGGGTCCCTCTGATTCTCGGAGTGAGTTTCGCAATAGGATTTTCGCAACCTCTTATACTCCTGTTTCCGGTACCTTTCATGGTGGCCTTCGGGCTGCCCTATTTTTTCCGGCCCACAGGGTATGCCGTCGGCCAGGAAGAGATTTTCGTCATCAGGGCCAACAGCCGGAACCGGATACCCCTCGAGTCGGTGAGCGCGGTGGTGAATCCCGCGACGGATCCGCCGGGAAACAGTGTTGGCATTGCGCGCGTCGACGGCATGTACGGAACTTTTGGTACGTTCCGAAATAAAGCCTGGGGACGTTATCAAATTTATACTACCACCGGTTTGAACAGAGTGGAAATAAGGCTGAAGAACGGATCTCGAGTGATTCTTTCGCCCGATGATCCGGAGGCCTTTGTTGCTGCAATAAGCAAGGTAGCCGCCAATCACGGCATAACTATCGAAGGAAACAGCGTTTGACCAATCAGGCTATTTTCCGAATTCGCAAGTCTCACAAAAAAGGTGAGAAGCCTAAAAAATATCAGTGCACCTATGAGATCGTCGATGAAGGTACTCAACAGGTGATGGCCATTTGTGATCTTATAGGTACGGCGAGTTTTTCCACGTTGACAATAATCGATAACGATCGTCAAAGCTGGATAATGAGTCCCAACCGCCGGATCATGCCATCCCGTTGGGCCGTTGCCGATCCCGGGCAGAATGTTGCGGTGCAGTTTGACCAGAAAATTCTGGGCAAGCTGATCAACCCGATTTACAAGGTGGCTTTTGCGCTGTTGGATGACCGTGAAACAGAGAAATATCGGCTTGTTGATCCAAGAACGAGTATTCCTGACAGAATTTTCGGGGTCAGCCCCGGTGAATGGGTAATTTTGGATGATGACAGGCCAGTCGCAAAATTGGGAAAACTGCCACGGCAAACGGATCAACCTGAAGGAAAGGGTCTTTTCGGCAGGCTAAAAAAGGCGGTCACAGGGTCAGACGATGCCGTTGTCAGCGCTGGCAGCAATCATCTTCTCCCGGCCCCAGTTGCTTTGGGGATGTTTATGCTTTTCAAAGAGCTGACGGATACTTCCGCGGCGTGATGGATGAAAGAATCTTCAAGACTTGAGGATGGACTGAATCAGTCTCTATCGGTCATTCCGGTGAAAACCGGAATCCAGGAAAATCAAAAACCTGGGCCCCGGCCTTCGCCAGGGTGACGACTGTTTCAGAACATCCCTAGCCAATCATTCGGGCCGGATGGCCATATCGCTGATGGGTCCGGATCCACATTCGCAGTACGCCATCGGCGGCTTCGCATTGAGACGGTGATGCATTACAAGTAAAGATTTGTGTCTGAAATGAAAGTGTACCGAAGACCGCGTTGAGGTTCCCCGCGAGATGGGTTAAAAGACGGATACCTGCTATCGCGCCTGTGTCCAGAGGAATGCGCTTGTCATGGAAATGAAAACTACAGACACATCCACCGTTGGCAGTGTGCGTATCGACTACGCCCTTCCCGGCGACCGCGACTACCAGGCCAGGCTTTACCCTCCCGTGGATGCGGTCCAGCCGGAAAAAGGCAGTGCGATCTACGCGGCCCCACCGAAGACCACGGCAGGGATCATTGAGCACTTCACCGGCAGCTCGCTCGACACTGACGGGATTGGGTTCGAACCGGACACGCTCAAGGCCTACCAGGACGATCTCGGCCTCTGGCGCATTCGGTTCGACGTTGCGGCCGGTGTCGCCGATAACGCCCGCCAGTTCGCGGCCATGCACCGGTTGCTGATGGACGAGGGGCACGCTGGCCAGGCTCTCAACGGTGTGGACGCGATGAAGGCGACACCGGGCGCCTGGAATCCCATGGCCGGCTTCCCGGTCAACAACAATCACGCCGATGGCGATTGCAAGTGGCACCTGTTCCTGCCGCTTGGCATGCCCATGGTGAACCAGAGGGCGGTCACGCTACTGCATTACCCCCCCTACGTGGCGATGCAGAATCTCGACTACCTCCACAACATGACCCTAGAGCGCTGGCAACGCCTGCTCAAAGCAGTCGGGCTGCCCGAGAGCGAACACTCGCTCTATGACACGATCCTCGACGTCAACCCGATTGCCGCCCCCGGATCGGGGCAGAGCGAATACAACAACGACTAT
>JBDLIZ010000279.1:0-7001 GCA_039714615.1 Pseudomonadota bacterium
TGCTCCCAAGGTCTTCGAGATAAAAATGTTCCGCACGAGTAGTGACTTTAGCATGGACCCCCGATACGGTTTGATAAGCCAGCTGGATGCGGCATTCAGGGTGGCGGCCAATGAGCGTTTCCCCATCGGATAAGGAGAAAGAAACAGCCGACCCGCCTTTGATCAATTCGAGTAAGGCCATATAGAGTCCTGAGTTCTAGATACCATATAAGAAAGTGTACCCGGGGTCATGTTGAAGCAACATGAGTCTGAGGAGCGGTTATGCATTATCATCGACAAGGACGCCAATTTCCTTAGGGACCACCTCAAGTATAGAATACTGAACAACTGTAAAGAAAAAACTCGTGTTCTGGTCGGTCCCCAGAGCTTCGAAGCTGTCTGGTTGAAAAGTGGTCGAAGCGAAAAGGCCTTGAATTGAGAACAGTTTTTCGATGGTTTAAGGCGAATAGCTTTAGCTATTTAACGAGAAGCATCGGAAAAATGGACCAATTTCAAGGCCTTTGCAGCCGATCATTTTTTAACCAGACAGCTTCTTCAATTCACCCACGGTAAAATACCAAGGCAAATCAATCTAATGAAGGTAATTCTGGATTTCTGTGTAGTACCGATGGGCGTCGGTGTATCCGTGTCCAAATACGTTGTCGCATGTGAACGGATTTTATCCGAGGCCGGGTTAAAGACCCGACTTCATGCCTATGGCACTAACGTCGAAGGGGATTGGGATGAGGTATTCGCAGCCGTAAAACGCTGCCACGAAGTCATCCATGCCATGGGTTGTCCAAGGATTTCGACCACCATCAGGGTGGGAACACGCTCAGACCGTGATCAGACCATGGCGAACAAGATAAAAAGCGTGGAGGATAAATTGGCAACGGAGTAATACCTAGACCCGGTAGGATCTAGGTAAGGAATGCGCACGAAATAACTTCCCCAACTAGCGCCGAATGATCGTTCGTATTCAAGGCACGGCAACAGGCGCATAGCCTCGCTATGTAACTGTTGTCGTAACGCCGAAGACGGGCGATAAGGCAAGCTAGATGGGGAAGTTATTTCGGTAGCATTCCTAACAATGCCAAACTACACAGACGTCGAGTCCTTTCGACACCTGTTCTTGTGTTACTCGCTTAATTTCTGCTGGCCTTCACCGACCAGCTCTTTTGCCTTTTCCTCTGCCTCTGCCTCATCGGTGATATCGGCCGCCTGCTGCCCGGCAGCTTCATCGAGGTCTTTTGATTTTCCAGTGATTTCCGCGCTGATTTCACCGGCCTTCTCCTTGGCCTCTGAATAGAGTTGCTTGCCTGTCTCTGTAGCACTGTCCAAGGTTTCTTTTGCCTGCTGTTTGGACTCATCACTACAGGCCGCCATCAGCAGCAGCAGACTAATAACCAAATAAACTTTTGCTTTCATATCTCTTAACTCCTCGTAGAAATTGGCGACTCATAGTACACTATTTATATTAAATATAAAGATAAAACATTGTCGCAGTGAGTTCTTATGTGTATAGAAGGATCAACCGGCCGGTGCGTAAAATGACCACTTTGCTGCTGGCAATTAGCATCTTGTACACAGCATACGCCGCGACCTTGTTCTTCTCACAAGAACGGTTGTTGTTCTTGCCTCATGTGCCGGGGCGGGAGATGGGGGCCACACCCAGGGCTATCGGGCTTGATTACCAAACCATCAGCCTCCACACCCAAGACGGTATAAAGCTTTACGGCTGGTTCGTCCCCGCGGCCGGTGCCCGAAAGACCTTATTATTCTTCCATGGAAATGCCGGCAACATCTCACATCGACTGGATTCCATCAGAATCTTTCATGACCTGGGGCTGGATGTACTGATTTTCGACTACCGAGGCTATGGTCGTAGCTCGGGCGAACCTTCTGAACAAGGCGTTTATCTCGACGCGCAAGCCGCCTGGAAATATCTTAGAGAGATCCGGGGGATGAAACAAGACCAGATAATATTGTTCGGTCGTTCTTTGGGTGGTGCGATCGCCGCCTGGCTGGCCGCTCGCACCCGCCCTGGCGCAGTCATTATTGAGTCTGCCTTCACCTCAGTCCCGGATATGGCGGCCCGATTTTACCCTCTGGTTCCTGTTCGACTGTTGGCTCGCCTGCAGTTCAATACCCTCGATGCAATGTCATCCATACAGTCCCCAGTGCTCATAAGCCATAGTCCGGAGGATGAAATCATCCCATTTTCACATGGCAAGGCAATCTATGAGGCGGCGCCCTCCCCCAAGCAGTTCATCGAACTCACCGGCGGGCACAATGAAGGTCATCTGCTTAGTAGTCACAGCTATAGCCGCGATTTGGGAGTTTTTTTAGACACCCATACCCATGACGAATGACAATCCGGGCGCATAGCATGCTGCCTTTGACAGGATACCGCTCCCATGTTTAAAAAGTCCTTGATCATTCTGCTGGTGCTATCATCCAGCCTACCGTTATCGAAAACCTGGAGTGCGGATGGGGATGAGTTCCAAACCTTGCGCAGTAATATGGTTCGCGAAATCTTTGCCGACGTCCAACTCACCCGCCTAAAGATTGGGCAAGATACCTTAGACAGCAAGGTGATGAAGGCCATGGCTGAGGTACCACGTCACTTATTTGTCCCTGACAAACAGCGCGACTACGCCTATGAGAATCGTCCCCTGTCTATCGGTTATGGTCAAACCATCTCCCAACCTTATATCGTCGCCTTGATGACCGATCTACTCCAGCCGGATGAGCGAGACATCGTATTGGAAATCGGCACCGGATCGGGATACCAGGCGGCAATACTGGCCGGACTGGTAAACAAGGTTTACACCATAGAGATCATCGAAGCGCTGGGTGAGGCAGCGAGCGATCGACTGGCCGGTCTCGGTTACGATAACATCACCACGCGTATCGGCGATGGATATTATGGCTGGAAGGAATATGCCCCCTTCGACACCATCATCGTCACGGCCGCTGCAGGCAGTATTCCACCACCACTGATCCGGCAATTAAAGCGCGGTGGACGCATGATCATCCCCGTGGGCGGGGCATTCTTGACCCAGCAACTCATATTGATAGAAAAGGATCTGGAGGGTAAGATCAAGACCAGGCAAATTCTTCCGGTAAGATTTGTCCCTCTGACCCGCAGTCGCACTGCTGACTAGGAGCCTGCCCGAGAATAGGAGCCATAGCGAGGGAAAGCCATTTTGAGTTCATTTTTTAGATCATTTAAGGTGAATAGTAGGCCCTATTTAACGAAAATAATCAGGAAAATGAGCCAACAGGGCTTTCCCGCAGTAGGTTCTCTATTCTCGGACAGGCTCCTAGAAGCCTGTCGGGCAGCAACGCAGCGATCGGACAAATGTCAACAGGCCCGAATAAAGCGCAAGAACCCACACGACTTCTCTCTTCGATCGCCCTGATCTCGGCTTGCGCCCTGAGCTATGAAATCCTGTTGATGCGCCTGTTGTCGATCATTCAATGGCACCATTTTGCCTATATGATCATCAGCCTGGCGCTACTAGGTTATGGAATGAGCGGCACCTTCCTGACCTTGATCAAGGATCATGTTGCATCGCGATTCGGCGTCTTATACACAGCAAACGCAATATTGTTCGCGGTCTCAACCATAGCCTGTTTCGCTCTCGCTCAGCACACTCCATTCAACGGCCTGGAACTGATATGGAATCCCTGGCAGATCGCATGGTTGATCCTGGTTTACCTCTTGCTGTGCATACCCTTTTTTTTCGCTGCCAACTGTTTTGGCATGGCGTTTATCCATTTTCGGAACTACATCCATCGTATCTATCGCTGGGACCTATTGGGTGCCGGTATCGGAGCACTGGGTATTATCGCCCTGCTGTTCCTTTTTAATCCCACGACCAGCCTGAAACTGATTGCCTACGCGGGTCTGCTCAGCGCAATACCCACCATACGCAGTGAATTGGGGACGATACCGAGGTACATCTCAAGCCTCGTTTTAGTCGGCGCGGCGGCACTACTGTCGCTTTGGCCATCGAGCTGGCTGGAACTACAGACCTCACAATTCAAAGGCCTAGCAAAAACCCTGCAAATAAGCGGCACGGAGGTGATAGAAGAACACTCCGGGCCTTTGGGTCTATTGACCGTAGTACGAAGCCCCGGAATACCGTTTCGTCATGCCCCAGGGCTTAGTCTCATGAGCCGGGTAGAGCCACCGACCCAACTCGGCGTATTCACCGATGGGGACGGGATGACCGCCATAACGCATTATACGGGCAGCCGGGAAAACCTAAGTTATCTCGACGAGATGTCCTCGGCACTAGCCTATCACCTCATCGATGAACCGCAAGTACTCGTCCTGGGCGCCGGTGGCGGGGCCGATGTATTGCAGGCGCTTTATCATCGGGCCGCGACAGTCGATGCGGTGGAGCTCAATCCGCAGATGGTTGAATTGGTGCGTGAGGACTACGCAGAATTCGCAGGCAATATATACAGCCATCCCAGGGTCAAGATACACGTCAGCGACGCCAGGGGTTATCTGGCGGAAAATCGACAAAAATTTGATCTGATCCAGATGTCGATGCTGGAATCGTTCGCCAGCTCTGGGGCAGGAACCCACGCCTTGAGCGCAAGCTATCTATACACGGTAGAGGCACTGCAAGCGATCTATTCACACCTTGAGGAGGGTGGGCTGATTGCCATCACACGGTGGCTGAAGTTGCCCCCAAGAGACTCACTGAAACTGTTCGCCACCGCAGTGGAGGTTTTAAACCGATCTGGGGTTATCCAGCCGGCACAACAACTCATTGTTATTCGCAGTTGGCAAACCAGTACGCTGCTGATCAAAAACGGGACATTCTCCAGCACGGATATCGAAAGGGTCCGAAGGTTTTGCGAAGCACGCTCTTTCGATATCGCCTTCCATCCGGGCATCTCTCCCTCGCAGATCAATCGTTACAACATACTGGACCCTGATTATCTCTATCAGGGCACAACCGCATTGTTGAGCGATCGCCATAATGATTACCTAGAGGAATACAAGTTCAATCTCCGACCAGCCACCGATGACCAACCTTACTTTTTCCACTTTTTCAAATGGTCGTTAGTGACGGAATTGTTCGCACTGCGCGACCAAGGAAGCTTCATGTTACTGGACTCCGGATACCTCATACTGGTAACCACCTTGTTACAGGCGGTGCCCATCTGTATCGTGCTAATCCTGCTTCCATTAGTCTTTTTACCCGCCAACAAGCAAACCTTGTCGCGAGGCTTCTGGCGCCCTGGCCTTTATTTCTTATGCCTGGGCCTGGGCTTTCTTTTCATCGAAATCGCATTTATACAAAGGTTCATCCTGTTCGTGAGTCATCCCCTCTACGCAGCGGCGATCATACTCAGCGGATTTCTGGTATTTGCCGGCCTTGGCAGCGGTTACAGTACCCGCATAGAGCAATGGGCGCGGCGTAAAAACCGCTCGGCCGTCAACCTGGCGATAACGGGCCTGGGTACCCTATCACTGGTTTACCTGGTGGCGTTACCCACCGTGCTGGCAGCGGGAATGGGCCTGACCATGATAGTAAAGGGGCTGATCGCGATAGCGTTAATCGCCCCATTGGCGTTTTTAATGGGTATGCCGTTTCCTCTTGGCCTGACCCGATTGGCCAACCAGACTCCAAGTTTCATCCCCTGGGCGTGGGGAATCAACGGTTGTGCCTCGGTACTTAGCGCCATCATGGCAACCATGATTGCAATCCACTATGGATTTCAGACCGTCATCGTCCTGGCAGTGATATTGTATGCAGCTGCAGCCAGGATCTGGCGCTAGAAACCTCACTGCAACTAAGCTACATTTAGGCTATAGTTATTTCATAGACCAGCTACTTTGAAGCTGGGTAAGGGAGGGTTATTAATCCGACCGGATCAGCCATCACGTCTGAACCATGTCGTCCTTGGAGGAAATCGGATCACTACCCATTAGCTATTGTGCCATGTGATGCGAAATTTTATTCGCATTAGAGAAAAACTTAATACTGGAAGGCTACTATCCGGAGAACAGCAATGAAGCTCGAATACGAAGTAATAGAAGATTCCTATGATGACACCACTCATATCCGCACTATGAGCGAGCAGGCTATGCTCGCGGGTAAAGGATGGTTATTGCGTACTACCGTTTATTCACCGCACCACATCTCGGTAGATGTCACCTTCGTTCCCGGCAAGGGGGGCGAACCGTTTGATTCATTAGTTGGATAAAACTTCATTCCATAGGGTATGAAGTTTGAGTTTAGAGCGACCGGAGATTTTCCCGGCTGATGAGAAAACACCTGTCAAGACATGGATACAGTAAATAAGATTCTCGCCCCTACCGATTTGTCAGAATCATCAAAACCGGGGGTACGTTATGCCCTGCAAATGGCTGCTAGCGTCAATGCTCATCTCATCGTTTACCATGTAGCTAGCTATGACAGTGATTTCCCCTATCCTCTGGGAATAGGCGAGGTCTCAAGCGCCTATCTACCAACACAGGATTTTGATGACTTTCTTCGAGGTCGAAAACACAGTCTTAAATCTTTCGTTAACGACAATTTCAAGGACCTGTGCTCAGCAGTAAAGTTATCGCTTGAGATAGACGTGGGTGAGGCCCAGGAAATGATTCTACAAAAGGCAGAACAGAACAATGTCGACATGATCGTGATGTCTACCCATGGGAGAACAGGACTTGGGCATATCCTAATCGGAAGCATCACCGAATATATTGTAAGACATGCGCATTGCCCGGTACTGTCCATCCGCTCCAAGCCTCAAAATCCCTGAGCATAGCCATTCGTCTTGGGTATACAAGCGCCCCTCTCGTGAACATTCCAGCATAGCGATGAGATAATGTGATGTGCCATGTAGGCTAAAGACTCTATTCCGACAGGTATAATTTAAGTTTAGGACTAAGGAATGGCTCAACAATAACTTGGTCATTTGGCGCTCAGATTTAGTTTGTATTTGGACGATCTGATTGAGTAAAAGTGCAGGAATAGTAGTTCTATTTC
>JBDLIZ010000280.1:0-6970 GCA_039714615.1 Pseudomonadota bacterium
TTGGCCGTCTGGCCGATGTGCCTTTTAACGAGATTGTTCAATCGGTGGTCAGTTACAATGGCCGGCGCAGGCGGTCTAGGAAGCGATAGGGAATGCAAACGACACACCTCCCTAACTGGCGCCGAATGATCGTTTGCATTCCAGGCGAGGCAACAGGCGCATAGCCTAGCCCGCGTAGCCCGCGTAGGTTGGGGTGAGGAACGAACCCCAACAAAAGGATAAAGGCCAAGGGCCGAAATGAAGACCATGATGGAAAAGGCGGGATAACTATTGCATTATCGGCGGAGCGATGTGGCCGGAGGCAGCTATTTCTTCACGGTTATCTTGTGGATCAGGAATGGGGTATGAGTGAGGATGTCGATGAGATAAATGAATATGGCGAGGCATGATTGGGTATGTGTTGGGGTTCGTTCCTCACCCCAACCTACGAGCTGGTGAATCTGTACTCATTTTTGATCGCAATCAGCCTGTCGCACGACTTGAACGAGTTATGGGTGATGAACATCAAGAAGGCAGATTAATGCGGCTTGAGCGTAGTGGTCATTTGAAACGTGGTACACAATCATTGCCGATGGAACTGCTCTCTTCCCCGGCTCCGAAATTGAAAAAAAGTGTATTGCAAGCGCTACTTGAGGAGCGGGCAGAGGGCCGATGAAGTTCTGGGACAGTTCTGCCATCGTACCCTTGCTTGTTGCAGAACCTTCTTTGAACACCCTTTTAGAGGTTCTAGGTCGTTAACCGGCGATAAATATCCGAAACCTTCAACGGTAATTTTTTCACGTCGTTGATTACTATGTAATTGACCGCGCCGTACATGTGCGGCAGATAGTCTCCCGCCTCGTCATCGATGGTGATGCAAAACGGGTGTATTCCGTCGCGGCGTGCCTCGAGCAGGGCCTGGCGGGTGTCTTCGATACCGTATTCGCCGCGGTAATCCGTGTAGTCATCGGGTTTGCCGTCCGAGAGGGTCACCAGCAGCTTAGTTCGGGTCTCCACCTCGTTGAGCAAGCGGCTCAGGTGGCGTATCGCTACCCCCATGCGGGTGTAGTCTTGCGGCAGTATGCCGCTGATCCGGGCGCGCACCTGGGCGTCGTAGGGCTCATCGAAGCGTTTGATGCGGAACAGCTCGCAGCGTTTGCGGGTCATTCCGGAAAAACCATAGATGGCGTAGCGATCTCCCAGGGTCTCCAGGGCCTCGCACAGCAGTACCAACGACTCTCGTTCGGCGTCATTGATCCAGCCCTTGGTGGAGCCGCTCATATCCACCATGAACATCACTGCTATATTGCGTTCTTCTTTGTGCCTCTTGGTGAATACCCGGTTGCTCATCTCCCGGCCGCTTTTAACCTCGGCATAGGCCTGCACCAGGGCATCAATGTCAATATCATCGCCCCAGGGCTGCCTTTTCAACAGTTTGTCCTCGCCGCGCAATGCCTCGAAGGTGCGCCGCAGCGATTTCGCCAGACCGCTGTATTTGTTCAGAGTGTCAGGTACGAACTCGTTGTATTGCGGATGCACGTCCCGCTCGCGCAGCACACACCAGTTCTTGCGGTAATGCTGCCGGGAGTGGTCCCACTCATTGTGCAGTATGGCACCTTGTTCATGATAGGTGCCTTTCCATACGTCATTGGGATCGATTTCCTCAGTCGAAGCGTTGCCCTTATAGGCACCGGGACCGGCGGGTACTAGATAATCCTGCGGGATTTCTCCCAGATCCTGGAGTATGGAGGCCATGATCCCGCGTATCTCATCGGGTGGTGCGACCGGCCGGTCGCCAAATTCCAGTTGGTAGCTGAATTCCTGCGGCAGGTCGTTGGCCGGTACGCGTTTTAATTTGAGGGGGGAGGGGGAGGGCGAGGGTGTGGTTTCCGTACTCGACTCCGATTGTGAAGAGGGATCGTCCAAGTCGTCGCGCAGTTGGGCCAAGGCGATACGAAAGGCCGCCATATCATTGCTTTTTCGTGTCTCAATGACCTCCTGTACCCGTTGAGGAAACAGTCTGCCTTGATAGCAGCAGGGTGCAGGCACTGGGCCGTCCAAGAGCCGTAAGACCAGCCCCCAGCTGTCTTTGGCGCTCGCGCTTGGGGTCTGCAACTGTGTTACCAGAGAAACCCAGTGGGTGGGGAGTGGCTCCGAATCCAGGCCTTTTCGCAGCTTACCCATCTCTCGATGGACACCTGGGAGGTCCCGCTGGATACAGGCATCCAGGCGCCGGGTCTCCAAGGCATGAAACAGGGCAATTGCTTTATCCTTGAGGCGCAGCGTATGAGTCAGATCCTGCAGATCTATGCGCCAGGTACCGTACCAGGTCTGGGCCCACAGATGGACCACCATGGCCTTGTAGAGTCGGAAATTGTCCTCGTGGCTGGCAAGGCGGTTGATCAGCGCCGGTACGAATAGGGTCTCAGTGTCGGTGAACAGCGCTTCGTCCGCCACCAGATTAAGTCGCCGTCCGTTGAGACCGTGGATGAAATTTTCCAGCACCCCCGAGACCTCTTCCAAGGCCAGTCCGGTGGCCCGTTCCCGTTGCTGCTCGGCATATTCTTCAACCTTGTGCAGTTGCGCAATGCCGGCAGAAAGCCCTTTCTTATCAAAGGCGTCCATGGCCTGGATGACCCAGGCCTCGACCCCTTGAGTATCCATCCGATCCATCGCCTTGCCGGCATGGGCGGCAAACTGATAGGCCATTTCAGCGTTGGATTTGGCGATAGCTTCCACCCAGTGCAGAACAAACCCCTGTTGCTCGAATCCCAAGCTGGCCAGTTGTCTGGCGGGTTGCGCCGCCGTACGGCGTGAGGAGAGTACGGCATCGACGTGCTCATCCAGCCGTTCTTCCATTTCCTCGGCCGTTAGCGGGTTATTTTGGGTTGGGTTCATAGGAAAATATGGTTTTTCAGACAAATAGTTGCTCAAAACAAATGGTGCGCACAGCGCACCCTACTCCTCTTTATCGCAACAGCTGGATATCGACACCCAGCTCCAGTTCGTCCCAGCTCCAGTTCGTCCCAAGTCCGGTCGGCCGTCAGAACCGGCACTTTCCATTCCATGGTCCGGGCCAGACAGGCGCGGTCCGCCGGAGAGAGACCATGCCGCCGGGTTTTCTGCCCTATATGGGCTGCAATCTCGGCTTGTTCTGGAGTAAAGGGTTCAATAATTACCCCAACCTCGGCGAATTCCTCCTGCATGCCCGTGACATCGGCACGCCGCAGTAACGATTTCCGCACCACCTCCGCCCAGTTCACGGAGGATACGATGCCACCATCCAGCGCCTGCCGAACGCGATCGGCTCCGGGCTAGAATCAGCGTCACTCTTTCGCCTCTTTGGCGGCCTCTGCGCGATGCTCCGCGATCAGCTCATCCACCAGACTGACCTGCCGCGGCATATGTCGAAACCGATCCTGGAGCCGCTTCTCGATCGTCTCCCGACGCTCCAACACCAGCCGCTCACCTTCCTGGCGCGCGATCAAGCGGTCGCCGGGCTTCAGGTTCAATGCCTTACGCAAGCCAGCCGGGATAACCACACGTCCCTGGGCGCCGACCTGGACTTCGTTGTGCCGTTTGTTTTTCGCCATAAATCATCCTATGTGCCACTATTTTAATAATATTGGTACATATCACTCGTAACTCCATACAGTAAGCCACCGGCTTTGCCGGTGCGATGCCAAAAGGCTCTGCCGATCCGGCGTTGTTTCGTGAACCTACACGTGAACGTGCTCGTGAACGGAAGGAATAAGGACTTCCAATTGAGCAAGTGGACGAATTTACCAACGCAACCATTGGACTCCCTAGGGCGGGCTGGGTGCGCCGAATAGGTATCAGCATAACCCGACCTGCGTATTTTCGAGCACGTTCACGAGCACGTGTACGATCACGGGAACAATAGCCCCTTCGAGGGGCTTTCCTCAAGCCCCCCGGTATGCGGGTGGTTGGTAACTGCTACCTCGCGAAAAAACGCTACCCCTACAAGGAGGATGAAGATCCTCGATGACAAGCAAAAATCCCGGTCTCCGGCAGGCATCTTAACTCAAACTAGGTATCATCTTTGGACGACTGGATGCAATTGCTCTCTCTATCAGCGACAATTAAGCGGCCAAACAGATGAACGAGGCCAAACGTGGGCTTATCGAGGCCATCTTTGAACGCGACAGCTTCTCACTTTCATCTACCCTGTTTCAGACTCATTGACGGATTGGAATAGACTAACCGAAGGATATGGCCCTAAAGAGCAGAAACACACAGAAATCGGCGAGCAAGATCCTGAGTGCCTATCCGCAATTCTATATCATCATATTCTTGGCGATGGTAGCGGCCCTGTTGGTATGGCAGGCGCACATGCGCATCGAGGATTACCATCGCCACCAGCAGCAGATCGCTGCTGGAACGGTGAGCGGTGTTGTCCAGGAGCTGAACAACCTGCTGCTCGGCCTGCGGCGCTCGGTGAGTCTGTTTGCCGATACCCATCAGCAGGCCCTCAGCGATCTGATCAACGATCCAAAGGGTGAGCAGCGACGCGTGCAGATGGAACGGCTGATACAACATTATTTTCCTCAGTCATATGCCTTTACCTTGTCCAATGGTGAAGGCGATGATCTGTTGGACCCTCTCTCTGAGCGGATAACGGAGGTCTGCAAGGCCGATATCCGCAAATATGTCCGAGATGGATTCCAACAAAATATCCATATCCATTCCAATCCTTCGGGCTACCATTTCGACATCAAGGTCCCTTTACATAGATCGCAACAACGCCAGGGCGGTGTTTTCTTCATTAGTTTTTATCCCAGTATGCTATCCAGCCTGCTGGCCAACAGCCAGGTGACGGGGCATCAATTGTTGCTGCTGAGGCAGGATGAGCAAGGGCGTCGTTTGATCGAAGTGACGGCCAAGGGCTCGAGAAACGATCTTGACCGCGAAGGGTATATCAACCCCGAGCAGATGGCAGGCATTGCCTATGCGAAGTCCGTTCCTGGCACCCGCTGGCAGCTGGTAGATATCCCCCTGCCCGAACTTTATTCCGTGCAGCGTACCAGTGCCTGGGTGCAGATGTGTTCACTATTGGCGATTTTTTTAGGCACCGGGCTGCTGATGCTCTATCTTATCAAGCGCGAAGGCAGCCAGCGACAGTATGCCGAGGATTCCTTGCGAGAGAGCTACGCGGCGCTTAACGCGGTATTCGAAGGCATAGGGGATCCGATGTACATCAAAGACCTTCAGGGCAGGTATCGTATGGTCAATTCGGCCTTTGCCGAACTGGCGCAAAAGTCGCCCGGTGAATTCAGTGGGCGAACTGACTCGCAACTGTTTCCACCGCCGGCCGCCAAGCGGTTTTTGCATGGCGACAAGAGTGTGCTCGAACGTGGTGAAAAGGCCCTCGCCGAAGAATACGATGCCTTGCGGGGCGAGCGCCATTACTGCCTAGTAACCCGCACGCCCGTTAAGGATCCCAAGGGCAATTTGACCGCTATTGTGGGTATACGTCATGACATCACCGAATTGAAACTGGCCGAGGAACGGATCAGAATGCATGAGCGGGAATTGGCCCATGTCGATCGGCTAAATATCGTTGGAGAGATGGCCTCGAGTATTGCCCATGAAATCAATCAACCGCTGGGTGCGGTGGCCAATTGTGCCCAGGCTGGACTGCGCATGGTGCGCAGTGGTGATTACGATGAGCGTAAACTACTCTCTGCGCTCGAGCTGGCCAATCAGCAGGCTCAGCGTGCCGGTAAGATCGTCCTTCAGATACGCGATTTTGCACGTAAGGAGACCCGCCCCCACGCCTTGATCGATCTCACGTCGTTGATTGAGGAGACCGTTGCGTTTTTCCAGCCCAAGGCCCGTGAGCATTGCACGACCTTGATGATTCAGGTCGCAGATCAGATTCCGAAGGTTTATGGCGATCGTATCCAGGTTGAACAGGTGTTGCTGAATCTGATGATCAACGCTATCGAGGCCATGCAGGATACAACCACCGGCCCCAAGGAATTGAAAGTCTTTTGCTGCCTGTTTCAAGAGGGAAAGATCAGGGTAACCATCAAAGACACCGGGCCAGGTCTTGATGCTGAATTGGCAGCGCGCATCTTCGAACCCTTTTTTACCACCAAGGTAGAGGGTATGGGGTTGGGGTTGGCGATCAGTCGTACGATCATAGAGAGCCATTCGGGACACCTATGGGTTGAAACTGAACCCAACGGTGGGACTGTGTTCCATTTTACCCTGCCAGTCACCGACCAGCTCCTAGGGTGATGATCGAGCCTACTGTCTATCTGGTCGACGACGATCTGTCATATCGGCAATCACTGCGCCTGCTGTTGGAGGCGGAAGGCTTCAATGTTGAGGACTTCGACTGTGCAGCGGCCTTTTTGGCCTCCTACCATCATCATCACCCCGGTTGCTTAGTGCTTGATGTACGTATGCCCGAGGTGAGTGGTCTAGAGCTACAGGATCATCTCATGGAAAAAGAGGTTCGGCTACCTATCATTTTTCTTACTGGTCATGGGGATGTACCGATGTCGGTGAAGGCGATCAAGGCCGGGGCGGTAGATTTCCTCGAAAAGCCCTTTGATAACAGGGCCTTGCTTGAAAGCATCCGTGAAGCGATTGCAACTGATGCGCGCATGCGCATGACTATTGCTGAAAGATCAGACATCATTCAGCGGTTAAGACGCCTTACCCGCCGTGAGCGGGAGGTCATGAACAGGGTTGTGGTAGGCAAGGCCAACAAGGAGATCGCCAGCGAATTAGACGTAAGTCCCAGAACGGTGGAGGTGCACCGTGCCAGGGTGATGCAAAAAATGGTGGCACGATCCATTCCAGAGCTCATTGCCATGGCGCTCAAGGCGGACATATACGAATTAAGGAGCTGAGAGCTTGTGGAATAAATCCCCCCACGGCTGCGAGCGTCCCTGAACCCCCCTTCATGTCAAGCCCTTTCGACCACGTATTAAAGTGTAAAGCAGATTGATCGGTCCCT
>JBDLIZ010000281.1:0-6967 GCA_039714615.1 Pseudomonadota bacterium
TCAGTGTGTTGCAAATCGATTTCGGCCTGGGAGTTGAGATCGAACAGGCCATGGTCGGTGGTGCGGCCTATGATGCGCAGGGTCATCCTTTACCAGAGGCTACCTTACAGCTTGCCCGGCAGAGCGATGCCGTTTTATTGGGCGCCGTGGGGGGGCCTCAATATGAATCCTTGCCTCGCGAGCTTCGTCCGGAGCGGGGGCTGCTTGGGTTGCGCTCGGACATGGGACTGTTTTCAAACCTGCGCCCGGCCATCCTCTACCCTCAGCTTGCTGATTCTTCAACGCTGAAACCGGAGATCGTCTCAGGCCTAGATATCATGATCGTTAGAGAGCTTACCGGAGGAATCTATTTTGGCCGGCCTCGGGGTATTCGCGAATTGGAGGGTGGTGAACGTGAGGGTTTTAATACCCTGGTGTATCGCGAATCTGAAATCGAGCGTATTGTACGTTCAGCCTGTGATATAGCGATGAAGCGCTCGGCTCGACTCTGCTCGGTGGATAAGGCCAATGTGCTCGAGGTTTCGGAGTTGTGGCGCGAGGTGGCCTCTCGAGTCGCTCAGGATTACCCGCAAATGGAAATGAGTCATATGTATGTGGATAATGCCGCTATGCAGCTGGTTAGGGCACCGAAACAGTTCGATGTGATCGTTACCGCTAACATGTTTGGTGACATTCTGTCCGATGCCGCTGCCATGCTGACCGGCTCTATCGGTATGTTACCCTCGGCGTCGCTGGACGCCGGGGGTAAAGGGATGTACGAACCTATCCATGGCTCCGCTCCAGACATTGCCGGTAAAGGCATTGCCAATCCCTTGGCCACGATTCTTTCGGTGGCGATGATGCTGCGCTACAGTTTGCAGCGGCCTCAATTGGCAGCGCGGCTGGAACAGGCAGTGGAATACGTACTCGAACAGGGGTTGCGTACGCCGGATATCCATACTAAAGGTACCGAGCGAGTAAGTACTTCACAGATGGGCGACGCTGTGGCGATAAGGCTGCAGTCGTTTGCGAATTAATTATCGATAGAGGGCATAGTGTCACTCTATCCAGGATTTAAAGAACGAGAGAATGAACAGACGTTTTAATGTGGCTGTGGTTGGCGCCACCGGCGCCGTAGGCGAGACCATGCTCTCTATTCTTGCGGAGCGCGATTTTCCGGTGGATCAGGTATATCCTCTGGCCTCCCATCGTTCTGCGGGTTCCCGAGTGGAGTTCAAGGGGAAGCGGCTGGTGGTCGGGGACACGTCACACTTTGATTTTTCCAAGGCCGATATCGGGCTATTCTCGGCCGGTGCAAAGATTTCCAAGCAGTATGCGCCCATCGCGGCCGAGGCTCGCTGTGTAGTGATAGATAACACTTCTCAATTTCGCTACGATGACGACATCCCGTTAGTGGTTCCCGAGGTCAATCCCCAAGATATTGCTCAATATACGCAGCGCGGCATCATTGCCAATCCTAATTGCTCCACCATCCAAATGGTGGTGGCGCTGAAGCCCATATACGATGCGGTCGGCATCGAGAGGATTAACGTGGCAAGCTATCAGGCGGTATCCGGTACGGGTAAGGAGGCTATTGAAGAGTTGGCCAAACAGACCGCTATGTTGCTCAATGGCAAATCGATCGAATGCGAAGTCTATCCCAAGCAGATCGCGTTTAACGTCTTACCCCATATCGATATCTTTTTGGAAAACGGCTACACCAAGGAAGAAATGAAAATGGTATGGGAAACAAGGAAGATTTTTGGTGATGAATCCATACAGGTTAATCCTACCACTGTGCGTGTACCCGTATTTTATAGCCACTCCGAGGCCGTACATATCGAGATGGGTGCCAGGCTGACGGCTCCCGAAGCCCGTGAGTTGCTGGCAAAGGCCGAAGGTGTGGTTGTGCTTGACGAGCGAAAAGACGGGGGATATCCCACAGCAGTCACTGAAGGAACAGGAAAAGATGCCGTGTATGTAGGAAGGATTCGTGAAGATATCTCCCACCCCAAAGGTCTTAATATGTGGGTCGTCAGTGACAATGTGAGAAAAGGGGCGGCCCTGAACAGCGTACAAATCGCAGAGCATCTGGTTAGTGATTACCTTTAGATTAGGGCCTGGGTGCTAGGAGCCTACTCTTCCAAAAAATACTTTCGCGATAAGTTCAATCCACCTCCCGGAGACTGGTGTTTGTTCCTGCTTTGTCTATTCCGATAAGGGCTCGTTTTGCTCACCCTGGTCAATACCGTTCATCTCTTTTTCCCGCTTTATCTAATCTTTCCAATGCATAATTTCACGTTACTCATCAATGGCATGCGGCTAAAGAAATTCGAGCAGCTGACGATCTCTTGACTGAGCTGGTTTAAACGTCTAACAAGAGGGCAATGAAATTGAATATTCTGGCCCGGGGCTTAGCCCTAACCATTGTGATTTTTCCGGGCGTAGTATTTTCTTTGGGCCTGGGTGAGATCGATGTGATTTCCGCCCTAAATCAGCCCCTTCGGGCTGAGATCAAGCTGCTCTCGGTGCGTCACAATGAAATTGAGGATTTGCGTGTTACCCTGGCACCCACGGAGGCCTTTAAGCGTATTGGTATAGATCGACCGTTTGTTCTGAGCCAGCTGAAGTTCAATCCTATAGTAAGCAGCAGCGGTCAAACGGTTATTCAGATTACAACTGCGGAACCTGTTAGAGAGCCTTTCCTCAATTTTCTCGTGGAAGTGCAATGGCCCAGAGGGCAGCTGCTTCGCGAATATACTATTCTGTTAGATCCGCCGGTATTCACTGAAGAGCAACACTCCGTTGGGGTTCAACCTCCCGTAGCGGGTACCAACTCCAAAAAAAGTATTAATAATAATCAGGCCCGGGCCGTTCATCAAAATAGTGCCGCCGGCAAGGGCGGTGAATCAAGTATAGATCAGCAGGGTCCGCAGTCTTCTTTTCCTGTCCAAGGTCAAAGTCACCTCGAACAGTCCGCGGACACCACTTCTTCGCAACAGTCTCAAACCTATAAAACTAAGCGCGGTGATACGCTTTCCGGGATTGCCCAGGACCTACGTCCTAATGAGGAAATCGGATTGTCGGAGATGATGATAGCCTTATTGCGTGCCAATCCTCAGGCCTTTCTGCGAGATAATATCAATGAGCTAATGGCCGGTGTAATACTACGTATGCCGACATCCGCAGAACTGGCGTCGATTGATCGTGCCCAGGCCATCAATGACGTAGCCAGTCATAACGCCCTGTGGCGGGAATACCGCTCAAAAGTAGCTTCCAGCGCGCCGGCGCAGTTAACGGGACCGGCAGGCAAGGGGATGATCTCCCACAATCCCGCTGATGGATCTGGGGAATCCTCCGGGCAGATTGATCAGGGTAACGATCTGCAACAAGGAAATCTTGAAATCCTGGTAGCGGATTCGAGCGCGGGTTCCCAAGAAACCATTTCAACCGGCAATGAAATTAACTCAGCGGCACTTCACAATGACTTGGCCTTGGCTCAGGAGCTTGCTGAATCGCGTTTGAGGCAGAACGAGCAGCTCAAATCAAAGGTTCAGGATCTCGAAGATATGTTGGAGCGCCAAGAACGGCTGATTAATCTGCAAAGTGATGAGCTATCCGACCTTCAGCAGCGTCTTTCCGGTGAGGGGGCAAGTCCGGAAATAAAGGCAGCTGTGGATCTCGAAGGTATTGAGGAAGATGTGGGAACAGCGATAGAGGCTGAGGGGTTCAAGAGCACTGATGGGGTAGTTCAGGCCGATATTGAGTTGGGTTCGGATGATGGTTCGGAAATGGTTGATACCGAAGGGCTGGATATTGAATTGCTTGATACCGAGTTGCTTGAGGGTGAGGAGCAATTGTTATCCGATCAGACAGAAGCGACGGAACCAGAACAGATCGAGAGTGTCGTCGTCGAAGATTCCCCAATCTCCGTTGAACCCGACGCCTCGGTAGAGAATGAAACCAAGGAACAATTTGCATCGATCACCTCTTCAATAGGTAGCTTGATTGATGATTTAATGGCTAAGCCGATAGCACTGGCCACAATTGCCGGGACTGGGTTGTTGTTGATGCTTTTCCTGCTATGGAAGGTTGTGCCTAGGGGACGAAAAGGTACCGATGGTTCGGCGGACCAATCGGCGGCGCTCAGTGAGGAAATCCCGGAACAATCCGCAATGGCGGCAGTCAGCGACTCTAGACAAGCTTCTCGTGAAGACGATAAAATCCCGGTCGAAGATCCGTCCCATGCCGGTGAGTCTCAACAAGCAGAGCCGGCTGGAGAAGCCACTTCTAAGCAGGGAGCGAGTGCCCCGGGTACGGTAGCTCAGGCAGGACTATCAACTGGGGGCGACGAGAAAGATGAGACACTCACTGAAGCAGAGGTCTATATTGCTTATGGATTACATCAACAGGCCGAAGAGCTTCTGAAAGATGCAATAGAAAAGCGACCGGAGCGTGATGATTATCGTCTCAAACTATTAGAGGCCTATTACGGTGATCAGAACAGGGAGGCATTTGACACATTGGCAGGGGAAATCCATGATCGACAAGGTGCGGATGCTGACCCGTGGGAACGGGTGCTTACTATGGGCAGGGAACTCAATCCGAATAATCCCTTGTATGGCTCTAGCGTGGCCGATGATTCCGTTGCGCCCGCCGCTGGCTCCAGTGATGAATTTGGGCACCATGAAGATGAAACTCTTATCCGTGAACGTCCTCAGGATTTAAACTTTGATGAAACTGAGATTATTGGGCTGCCCGGGGAATCATCGGTGCAGGATTTTGGTTCGGGGTACACATCCGATATCGTACAAGAGCTCGATTCGAATGGTGTAACTGATCAGGATGCGCAACTCGACGAACAGATCAGTGAGCAGGTTGAGCTTGATCAGGAGGATGGGAATGTCGATTCTTCAGTGCTTGAGCAGGATGGGAGTATTCTCGAATTTGACATCAGTGAATTGCAGCTGGACTTAGAAGAGGAACTCGAAGAGAGCGATTCGCAGAGCCATGAGACAGGATTATCATATGATGAGACCATTGATTTCGAGACCTCTGATCTAGATCTTGATGTTATCACTGAAGGGTTTGAGCAGGAGAGTAAAGACCATGAGGCCGTAGCAGTTGATATTTATCCTGATGATCTTGAATTGGATGCCGATGAATCACTGACTTCTGCGGGACTAGATATCTCATTTCAACCCGATGGGGTGGATGACCAAGAGAAGGACGTTGCCGAGGGTGGGACTGATGGGGATCTACCCACAGAGTTCTATGCGTCCGAGCTTGACGATGAACTGACTATACTCGGCGGTGACCTTGATCTAGACAGCGAGATCGATGCCGAGTCGGAGGCTATTGATACAGCAGCCGAGCCTAATGAATCCGTTGATGAAATCTCAGTTGAAGGTGATGAAGCGGAAATTGATCTGATGCAACTGGATCTGGATGACCTCGATACCGGCATCTCACAGGAAGCACCGGAGGTCGGGGAATTGCGATTCGAGGAGGAGACTCCTGCTGAAGGCATGTCCACTGAGCTCTATACGCAGGACCTTGACGATGAGTCGATGATGGTGGGCAATGACCTCGATTCGAGAACGACTACGGATGACCTGGACGAGGTGTCAGCCATCACGGAAGAACCCTTGTTGCCCGTGGATGAGGCCCTAACCGAGGTTTATGATCCGAAAATGGATTCTGGCGAGGGACTGGATCTGGTTGATCTTGATGTGGATTCCTCACCAGATAATTTGGGCGCGGGGTCGGCAGCGGCTCACGATCATGAAGCCGTTGATGGATTGGATACTGATGTTTACTCCCCAAAGATAGATCTTGAGGCATCCATAGATGATGCCGATATTGAAACGCCGACGGCTCTCTCGAACATGGATAGGGAGGTTGAGGCCCTGGATCAAGAGCCACAATCGGTTGATGAGGTTCCGACAACGCTTTATGATCCAAGCCTAGATGGCGAACTAGACCCAGCTAGCGTTGAAACTGAACATAACCCCGATGCGGAGTCTACTGAGGCACAGATGCCTACAGAAACCTTCTCAACGGATCAAGGACGTGACGGCACGGATGATGCCGAGGAATTCGAAACCATTCTGAGGGAGATACCGGAGGATCAGGGCGCTTTATTGGCAGGGATTGCTAGTGACCAACAAGTCTCGGATGTCGATGAGGCTCTCGCCGGTGCCCTGGCCGACCAAGATGTTGATGAGACCTCTGGCTCTCAAGTCTTTGATGTTTTAGAGGAGGTCAGCACCAAGCTCGATCTTGCCAAGGCCTACCTCGATATGGGTGATAATGAAGGGGCTCGCAATGCCCTGGAAGAGGTCGTGCAGGATGGCGATGGGGAGCAACGTAAGGAGGCTGAAGAAATGATAAAACAGATCGCTTAAAACCAAACTAGTTACGTATTGAAGAGAGGCGGGCCGTTTTTACGGCCCGCTTCTCATTGGGATTTCTGGAAATACTCATGAGGATTGCCGCAGGTATAGAGTATGATGGAAGTGGCTTTTGCGGCTGGCAATCACAGCAAGGCGTGCGTACTGTGCAGGATTGCATCGAGAAGGCCCTTTCCTCTGTCGCCAATCATGAAGTGAAAGTCATGGCCTCGGGACGTACCGATACCGGGGTGCATGCCGTCGGGCAGATAATTCACTTCGATGCTAGCGCGCAGCGTAGCATGCGTTCATGGGTGCTCGGTGCTAATGCCAATTTGTCTAAGGATGTCTGTTTGCGTTGGTCAAGAACGGTGGAAGAACATTTTCATGCCAGGTTTTCTGCGGTCTCACGTCGCTACCGTTATGTGATACTCAATCGCTGGGTGCGACCCGCGATACTACGAGGAAGGGTAACCTGGCAGCACCGGCCATTGAATGAAAAGGGTATGCAACAGGCGGGTAAGCTACTAGAAGGGAAGCACGATTTTACCACCTTTCGGGCCCTGGCCTGCCAATCCAAGTGTCCGGTGCGCCAT
>JBDLIZ010000282.1:0-6924 GCA_039714615.1 Pseudomonadota bacterium
AAGGCAGCCTCATCCAGATTGAAGAGCCGTATTGCGAGGGCCAGGAAAACAGCGGCTAGAATCCATGGGTCCAGTTGCTTGAACATGACATTACCTTCCGTGACGGGTAATTTTTATTTACTAAACAGCTCATAGGATAGCCGACATGATTCTCCGTGGGTGTCGGTAGCAAGGATGCTACCGTCAAGCCTACAGGGAAGTGTTCACGGCGCCCCTCGGAGGAGCATGTCGGCTATCCAGCGTGCGCATTAGTAAAAATAACCTTAGCTTGAACTTTTAATGAGCTGGCTCCGTTTCCAGTTTGTCAGCTTTTATGTGTGAGTTTCCAGTGGAGTCTTCACTGGCAGCGCTTTGATGGTAAGAATTGACAAAATAGAGGGGGCGCTGCTTGCTTTCGGAAAATGTGCGTCCCAGATACTCACCGATGATGCCAATGGTCACGAGTTGCACGCCACCCAGAAAAAGCACTACGACCATCAGAGAGGGATAGCCAGCTACCGGATCACCATACATAATGGTTTTGAAGATTACCCAGGTGCCATAGACAAATGCGGCTAAAGCAGTAAACAGGCCCAAATAGGTTGCCAGTTTTAATGGTATTTCAGTAAAAGACGTGATTCCTTCAATGGCAAAATTCCATAGTTTCCAATAGTTCCATTTGGTCTCGCCCGCGTAACGGGGGTCGCGTTGGTACAGGATGGCCTTCTGTGGATACCCGATCCAGGCAAATAGTCCTTTCATAAATCGATGTGTTTCCCGTAAGCGAGCAAGAGAATCAACGGCTCGCCTGCTCATCAATCGGAAATCTCCCGTATCCTGTGGAATAGGCACCCGGCTAACCCGCTGCATTACACGATAGAAGCCCCTGGCCGTATATTTTTTAAGGAATGATTCACCTTGCCGAGACGACCGCTTGGCGTATACAACATCATAACCATCTTGCCAGTGCTTGATCATTTCCGGGATAAGCTCCGGCGGATCCTGCAGGTCGGCATCGATCACGACCACAATGTCACCACTGGAGTGATCGAGACCAGCAGTCATGGCGGCCTCCTTACCAAAATTCCGACTGAGGTCGACTATGCCAACACGTGAGTCCTGGTCTCGCAGCTGAGACAATAGATCCAGGGACGAATCCGTGCCGCCATCATTAACAAAAAGAATTTCGGCCTCGAAAGCCATGGTATCCAGTACTTTACTGGTACGCCTGTAGAACTCCTCGAGTACATCTTCCTCATTAAAAACGGGTACGATCACCGACAACAGCATGATTATTTCCCCAGAGCATCATCAGTACTCCTTACAGGTTCGTGAAAGGTCCATTTGTGATTGGCCGTAAAATTCCACAATAATACCAGAACGGTAGCCATCACCTGGGATACTAGGTAATGCAGTTGCAGAAACTGAGTACACCCTGACATGATGAGACCGTTGAAAAACAAGCCAATCAAGGCAACGATGAAAAACTTGATCATCGCTTCCTGGTGTCGTTTTTTGCTGGCAAACGTATAACGGTAATTCAGCATGTAGTTTGTCAATGCTCCAGCGATAAATCCCGCAGAAGATGCCTTAACGGCACTTATCGCAAGTACGTCTACCAGGAATATGAGAATAGCGTAGTGAGCAGAGGTGCCGATTATCCCGACACCTGAAAATTGCAGGAACTTGGTGAGCAGGGGCTTCACGTTATTGTTTTCTTGAGCAATTGTGCTGGCCATAGAAGCAATAGCTTGATGAGAAAGGGTTCGAAGATTCCTGACCTTTCATGAAAACCAGCACTATATCAATCATGTAGACCAAGAGTCTGTCCTCGTAAAGGTGGTTCTAAATTCAACCGCTTGGTTTGGTTGTGGTGATAAGGTATAGGTGCACAAAAGTACCCAGCGGTGAAATGCTGATACTCGTGGTAATCCAATATAATTATTTTATTGCCGGATTGTTATTATGTTAATCAATGGTCAGACATGCTGTCTTAAAACAGCAATACACAACCATTCGGCATCCATCTCTTTGGAAACTATACTGAATGTTCCCTTGCTCTTCAACATGAATGACCTTCACGTCAACAGCTTACTGGCCGAGCATTGGAGATCACCAAGAATTAAATTCTGAAAACAGCTGGCATACTTGATAATTGTCTGTTCCCAAGGAAGCACACCATGAATTATTGACCCGGACGTTCAGAACACTAGCAGTAATTGTCACCTAACAACTGAGAATGGAAACGCCCAGCACCTGGTTGCCCACACAATCCCCGTTAAAACATTTTTGCCTTGCTCCATTTGCGTAAGGTGGCTTGAACTTCGGGATGTCTGGCAGTAAATAATGTCGGTGAAACTTCAACTTCTTCTGTTAGTCTTATAAGCTGGTAGCAGTACGCTCCTTGACCGCGTGCTTTTATTGCCGTTTTGCATTCGACGGAACGGGTCAGAACGATTCGATCACATTTTGGTGAATCGATACTCCGAACATTAGTTTATATCGTTTATAGTGCGAAGCGGATTCTAGTGGTCCGCCCCGTCGTTACTAATGTAGCCACAAAAACAAACAGAAATTTCCTGGTGAGGCCTTCGAAATGTTGAAGTTTGCGATAAGTTGGATATATGCCGCGCTGCTGCTTGCAGTAAGCGTTAGCGTATATGCGGGGCAGGCTACACTGGCCTGGGTTTCGCCCAATGAACCGGGCATTTATGGCTATCGTATCTATTATGGACAATCCAGCCGTAACTATCCATTGAGCATCAATGTGGGTAATCAGACCAGTTACACGGTTACGGGACTCCAGGAGGGGAAGACCTATTACTTTGCGGTCAAGACCATCGGCGCCTCCGGCGAAAGCGTTTATTCGAATGAGGTCAGCAAGCTAATTCCCAAGATCCTGCCTGTTGCGAACTTCAGCGCCACGCCACTGACTGGTATAGCCCCCCTGACGGTATCGTTCGATGACAGCTCAACTGGAAGCATCACCAATCGCCTCTGGAATTTTGGTAATGGTGCGTCGAGTACCGCAACTAACACACTCACTTCATATACGCTGCCGGGGACATACACCGTCAACTTGACCGTAACAGGTCCGGGGGGTACGGATACCGAGGTAAAAACTGGTTATATTACTGTAGTATCCGCCGACACTGGCGGTGGAACCGGATCGGGTGGTGGTGATAGCGGGACGGTCGGTGGTGGTACCGGGACAATCAGTGGCGGTGGTGCCGGACTGGTGGCGGCGTACAGCTTCGATGAAGAGGCGGGAACGATTGTAGCGGACGTCTCCGGCAATGGTAATAACGGTGAGATTCTGGGTGCCAAACGCTCTGCCCAAGGTAAGTATGGCAAGGCACTGTTATTCGACGGTGTGGATGACTGGGTGACAGTCGCGGATGCCGACTTGCTCGATCTCGAGGTTGGCATGACAATCGAGGCTTGGGTTAACCCGACGACAACCTTGACAAGCTGGCGAACGGTGGTGATGAAGGAGCAGCCTGGTGGTTCAATTTACTACCTGGCGGCGAACTCTGATGCCAACACCCCGGCAAGCGGCATCTATATCGGTACCGAGCAGATTCTTTTCTCGGGAACGCCTCCTGTGCCTAACAAGTGGACGCATCTTACCGTGACCTACGATGGGGTCAACCAGCGACTCTATATTGACGGAACTGAAGTAGGCAGCCAGCCGATGTCGGGCCCGATCCAACGCTCAAATGGGGCGTTGCGCATCGGCGGAAACAGCCTCTGGGGTGAGTACTTCACGGGCTATATCGATGAAGTACGGATCTACAATCGTGCGCTGTCAGCCAGTGAGATACGTACAGATATTGACACCGCTCTTACGCGATCATTTGCGGACAAGAGTTTGGTGGCGGCGTACGGCTTCGATGAAGCGGACGGCGTGATAGTGAATGACATCTCCGGCAGCGGTAATCATGGCGAAATCCTGGGCGCCAAAAGGTCAGCCAATGGCAAGTTTGGTCAGGCGCTGTTATTCGACGGTGTGGATGATTGGGTGACAGTCGCGGATGCCGGCTTGCTCGATCTCGAGACCGGCATGACAGTCGAGGGCTGGGTTAACCCGACGACAACGCTAACAAACTGGCGAACGCTGGTGATGAAGGAGCAGCTTGGTGGTGCAGTCTACTACTTGTCTGCTAACACAAATTCGAATACACCGGCGAGTGGTGTCTATATCGGTGCTGAGCAGGTGCTTTACGCCGGAAGACGCCTCATGCCGGGTAAATGGACGCATCTTGCCATGACCTACGATGGGGTCAACCAACGGCTCTATATTGACGGCACTGAGGTTAGCAGTCAGTTGCTGTCGGGCCCGATCCAACGCTCAAATGGGGTGTTGCGCATCGGCGGAAACAGCCTCTGGGGCGAGTACTTCAAGGGGTATATCGATGAGGTACGGATCTATAATCGTGCGCTGTCAGCCAGTGAAATCCAAGCGGATATCAGCACTGGGCTTATCCGATAATCATTTATCGAGAAAAGATTCCGGTCGTCCGTGATGCGGATGCACATCGTAACATGCATGGCCACCCGGATGAATGTGAACGGTGACGCAAGTTGCCGATTTCTCCCCGATGAAAGCTGGGATTATACGGAAAGATTGTTAAGCATGTGGCAGATGTGTGGGTAGATACAGCGAATAATTAATACACATTTCATAGTAGTGGCTCCTTCCATGCAGAGGGAGAGTATTTAATAGCCCATAGTTGAGTGCTTCGAGATGAAAGATTTTATATCATTTACAATCTTATGTTACTGCACGTCATTAACTGCGCTTTCTCTTCTCAGGAGCGAAGCCATGTCGATTCCGAGAAGACTGTTTTCTGGGCATGCAGGGGTATGGGGATGCGCTCGAAGTCCGCGGCATAGCGGCCGTCTTGTCACGATGCTGTTTCTGATTGGTTTCGGGTGGCAGACCAGCACTGCATGGGCTGCAATGTATTTCGTCGATCCGGTAGCTGGCAATGACTCCAATCCCGGCACCTCAGAAACGTCCGCCTGGAAGACGATCCCCGGAACACGCACCGCGTCGGATAGCGGCTTTCTGCGCAGTTCCTGGGGGGCGATTTCATCTAGAAACAAGATTTCAGCAGGGGATAGCATTTATCTCAAGGCCGGAACCTCGCATACCTCCGCAACTGGTGGCAGGCTTGTTATAGATTCAACCTTCTACAATAACGGCACTTCCTTGGCGCGAATCAATATCCTGGTCAGCCCGACCTGGGGTAGCGGAAACTTTATCATCGATGGTGCCGGTATAGCGATTCCCACCTACTTCGGTCTTGTCTTCACCAAGCTCAGCCATCTAACTCTCAGTGGCGCGGACCCCAGCCGGCGTCTGGAGGTAAGGAATGGCTCGGTATCAGAGGGTTATAATGTCCTGATTTATGGCATATCCGGTGCGCATACCACGGGAGTGCATCTCGAACATGCGGATATCGCGAATGGTCCGCTGGGTAACATCGGTGTCGGTTACAGTGATAACGGCGTAATCAGGAATTCATTGATACACAATGCCGCCCAGTCCGGCATACATCTCGGTCTCGCAGCGGACATTCCAAACTACGGGTGGCTCCTGGAAGATCTGGATGTGTATGACAATGGCTTGACGACTTCAGGTACGGAAAACCTGCCCCACGGCATACAGATTGTCGGTTCGTTCGATGTAACCGTTCGCCGGGTTGAATCGCATGGCAACCGGAGAGACGGGTTCGATTTTGGAACGGCTTCCTACAAGAACGATGGCAGTATGAGTGCAGTCGTTATCGATTCGCTATCCTACAACAATGGAGAAGATGGTTTCGGAGTCAACGGCGGGGTGGGTTCTGTTGTCGTGGATTACATCAATGTCATCTCGTTTAATAATAGTGTGAGTGGCTGGCAGATATACGATGGTCCGGATATTGGCATTTATCACTCGATTGCACACAGTAATGGCACCAACCCTTCATTTGGCGGCAACATACTGACCTATACGGATGCAGGCTATTCGCCTCCGAGAATCAGGCTGCGCAACAATATCTTCTACAAACCGAAGGAGTTTGCCCAGATTGGTTCCTACAACTCACCAGGCGGAAATCCCATCATTGACAGTGATAGCAATATCTATATACCGCGTTCCTCGGATACTGAGATCGGTTTCGATTTCCCTTGGGGAACCTTCAGGGACTACCGGAATCCGCCCTCTTTTATCGGCCCGAACGATAAGCTCGGCATCGCCGCTAATCCCGGATTTATCTCCTCGGTGAGCAGAACCGACATCAAGGCGAATAACTATCGTCTGTCGAGCGAAAGCAGTACGGCAGTGGATGTGGGGATGGTGCTGACCGGGGTTGCCTATGCAGATAAGGACAGGGATGAAAATGTACGTGGAATACCTCCCGATATCGGTGCATATGAATTAGGCTCAACCAACAATGTGGCACCACCTTCTCCACCCAGGAGTTTAACGGTCATGTAAAAATCGGAAGCCGGCGGGATATCCCGCCGGTTTTCATCGTTTTGTTGTACGCTTATACGGCATTATATAGAATAAGAGTACCATGTTGCCTTTGATTACATGAGCTCTGTTAACCGGGAGGATGCTGAAAGATCAGCAGGGAAAGCCAAGTATCTTGTAATACTTGGGCTTGGCTTCTCTATCGGGCTGTTGATCCTGTTTCTGGCTGACCTGAAGCTACAGTGGGTAATTTACAGTGCAATAGCCCTGTTGGGCGCGGTAATTATCCTCGCATTACCTGACAAACAACGCCTGCTCTCCAGCATATTCATACTCAGCCTGCAGGTCGAGGTGTATGTGCGTCTGCTGTACGGTCACGCACAGAGCGAGGGGCTGGCTATTCCCATGGTCGTGTTGACGGGTGCTGTCCTATTCGGATGGTATGCAGTTACCGGTCATCTGAGAGCGTTCTCGTCGGG
>JBDLIZ010000283.1:0-6923 GCA_039714615.1 Pseudomonadota bacterium
AATATGGCCAATATTCGCCTCAAATGAACGAAAAATCTGGCTCAGCCAGCCTTGCCCTCGCTACGGTCGCCATTCTCGGACAGCCTCCTAGGCGTCTGTTGTTGCGCCTTGAATACGAACGATCATGCGGCGCCAGTCGTTGGTCAACTTATTTCATCCGCATTCCTAAGGCAGAAGTAGTGTCCTTGTAAATTTTTTTGAAAAAAATTATAGAGGCATTTTGATAACTAATTTTCGCAGAATAAGTCGTCTGCCACCCTATGTCTTCAATATCGTAAATGACCTGAAGGCTCGTGCCCGTGCTCGTGGTGAGGACATTATCGATTTTGGTATGGGTAATCCTGACCGACCGACCCCGGATCACATCGTCCAAAAACTAAGTGAGGCCGCACAGCGTGGGGATACTCACCGATATTCGCTTTCAAAGGGTATACCCAGACTGCGCAGGGCCATCTCGGGCTGGTATAAGCGCAAATTCAATGTCGATATCGATCCGGAGACCGAGGCGATAGTGACCATCGGCTCCAAGGAGGGACTGGCCCATTTGACCCTTGCCACCTTAGGGCCAGGCGATGCCGTACTGGTCCCCAATCCGGCCTATCCCATTCACCCCTATGGTTGCGTTATCGCCGGAGCCGAGGTCATCTATGTTCCGATGACCAGCACGGCGGATTTTTTCATTGAGCTTGAAAAGGGTATTAAGGATTCCTGGCCCAAACCCAAGATGCTAATCCTGAATTTTCCGGGTAATCCTACGACTCAATGTGTAGAGCTTGATTTCTTTGAAAGGGTGGTCGACATCGCGCGCGAACACCGGATCTGGGTAGTACATGATATCGCCTATGCTGAGATCGTGTTCGATGGTTACCAGGCGCCGTCGATCCTCCAGGTGCCGGGTGCAAAGGATCTTGCAGTGGAGTTCTACTCCCTGTCCAAGACCTACAACATGCCCGGTTGGCGCGTAGGGTTCATGTGTGGTAATACCGTTCTGGTCGATGCCTTGGCGCGCATCAAGTCTTATCTGGACTATGGCATGTTTACCCCGATACAAGTGGCGGCCATCACTGCCCTTGAGGGACCTCAGGACTGTGTCGATGAGGTTCGAAGAACCTATTGTGATCGCCGTAATGTCCTTTGTGACGGTTTGAATAATGTCGGTTGGAAGGTTGAAAAACCCAAGGCGACCATGTTCGTTTGGGCGGCAATACCTGAACCCTACCGCGACATGGGTTCATTGGAGTTTACCAAGCTGCTGCTCAAAGAGGCCAAGGTCGCCGTTTCGCCGGGAGTGGGCTTCGGCCAATATGGCGATGATCATGTCCGCTTTAGTCTGATCGAGAACGAACATCGCACTCGGCAGGCCATCCGGGGCATACGCAAAATGTTCCGCCAAGATCAGACACTGGAGACGTGATCTGGTAAGGACGGTTCCGCGAGTATCATAAAAAACATATTTGAGAGGAGAGTCGGGATTGAAACCCGTGAAGGTTGGGCTACTGGGTCTGGGTACCGTCGGTTGCGGTACTATCAATGTTCTTATGCGTAATGCCAAAGAGATATCACGCCGCGCCGGGCGGGACATCCAAGTGATTGCCGCGTCGGCGCGAGACATTACCCGTGCGCGTAAATGTGACACCGGCGCCATGAAACTGTCTGCTGATTCGTTCGATGTAGTCAATGATCCAGAGGTGGAAATCGTGCTGGAATTGATCGGGGGCTATGAACCCGCACGTGAACTGGTATTGCAGGCCATAGCGAATGGTAAGCATGTGATCACCGCCAATAAGGCCCTGATCGCCTTGCACGGTAATGAGATATTCAAACGTGCTCAGCAACAAGGTGTGATGGTGGCCTTCGAGGCTGCCGTAGCGGGCGGCATTCCCATAATCAAGGCGATAAGGGAAGGATTGGCGGGGAATACCATCCAGTGGTTGGCAGGTATTATCAACGGCACCGGAAATTTCATCCTTACCGAGATGCGTGATAAGGGACGGGATTTCGATGAGGTTTTGGCCGAGGCACAGAATCTAGGCTACGCCGAGGCTGATCCCACCTTTGATGTGGAGGGTGTCGATGCCGCGCACAAACTCACCATCATGTCCTCAATAGCCTTTGGTATCCCGCTGCAGTTCGACAAGGTTTATACCGAAGGCATCACCCACATCACCCAGGATGATATTGTCTATGCCGGTGAACTTGGTTACCGCATCAAACACCTGGGTATCGCTCGACGCACCTCGTTGGGTATCGAGCTGCGGGTGCATCCCACCCTGATTCCCCGCAGGCGATTAATCGCCAATGTCAATGGCGTGATGAATGCCGTGTTGGTGAAAGGCGATGCAGTGGGTCCAACCTTGTACTACGGGGCCGGGGCCGGGGCCGATCCAACGGCCTCAGCAGTGGTGGCTGATCTGGTCGATGTGGTACGGGTATTGACCTCGGATCCGGAGAATCGGGTACCCCACCTGGCCTTTCAGCCAGATGCCATCACCGATCTACCCATACTCCCGATGGAGGCCGTTAAGACCGCTTATTATCTGCGTCTACGTGCCGAGGATCGTCTCGGTGTACTCGCGGACATCACCCGCATTTTGGGAGATTCGGGTATCAGTATCGAGGCCATCATTCAGAAAGAGCCTGCCGAAGGGGCCGCCGATGTGCCCATCATCTTGATGACCCATAAGATCTTCGAGAAAAACATGAATGAGGCCATAGAACGGATCGAGCAGCTGTCTGCCATTACGGCCAAGGTTATGCGCATCCGGGTAGAAACACTCAAATAGCCAGGGCGATGGTGGGGTCGTGGCGCACCAACCACTGGTATCGACCGGAACAAGGTCCAGCTTTTGAAGGAAAAGGTGAAGTTGGAATCGGCGATAGCAGCTTCTGAGGTTAAAAAGTCAAGTTGTCTGTGTACAAGAAATTCCCTTCGGTGAATGAGGTTTCACCCTGGATAATAGGATGTCGCCAGGGGTTGGTATGAAAGAGGGATCGGAATTTGGCTTGGTATTAGGGGTTGGGGCGTTTTTGTACGCAGCACGACCTCAGTTCCGCAACAACACTATAGATAGCCCTCTATGTCGCGGAAGATGTCGCGACCACCTGATATGTCCGGACTTTTATAATACGGAATTTTGTCGTACCCATAGGTAGATGTGCCTCCACTGTATCTCCCTCCTCGGCGCCGAGCAGCGCCTCGGCCAATGGCGTTTGCTCGTTGATGATGCCTGTGTTGGGATCTGAGTTACCTTGAACAATGCGAACGCTGAGGATATTGTCCGGGTGTTCAATATTCACGTAAGTCACCAGGTCATCGATCTCCACTGTGCATGGCAGCACAGAGGTTACTACGGGTGTTTCTTGCACTGGGCGAGGCTTAGTATCGGTCTTTGGTTCTACCGGGGTGAGTTCTAAATCCAGCTCCCAGCTCTCGTCGGGTTTCAGCGCGGGTTCGGGAGCCGGCTGCAGTTCTTTCTGCAACTTTAGTGCGGTCTCAGGCAATGCTCCGGTTTTTGCTGGTTGAGCGCCTGTCCGCTCTGTTTTCTCCGTCTCCTTTGCGCTTTTAGGTTCGATGACCCTGTGCTCCACCAGATATGACTGGATTTCGGATTCAGTCGCTTCGCCGTCGCAGGGTGTAATTCCCTGTGTTTCAAGCGTCTCCAGGAGATCGTCTATACAGTCGTTGCGTTTCGCGATCCAACTCGAGGCCCAGCAGCGCCAAAACCGCCAGCCCATACGTTCTAGGATCCGCTGGCGGGTGATGTCTTCCACCCATCGGTCCACACCGTGGTACTGGTCGCCGTCGCACTCGATGGCGAGGCGCCTATCATCAGTCCCTTCTACTACAAGATCGATGCGATATCCACCCGCCCGCACCTGGGGCAGCACTCTGTACCCTCGGCTGACGAGCATGTGGTAGATCTCCCGCTCGAACTCGGACTCGCACAAGTCACGCAGTTCTTTCACCCGTTCGGTCTCGATACCGAACGGGTGACTTAGATGGTCAAGCAGGCGGGCGCGCAAGTCATTGTCTCGCAATTCTGAGCGGCTGAAGCTACGAAAGACGTACAGACGATCGCGGGCGCGGGAGGAGGCGACATTGTAACGCTGTTCGAAAATACGCCCGCTGTCGGCTCGGATACTGCCGGAGGCGACCATCGAAATCATGACGATATCGGCCTCCTTACCCTGAAAGCGCATAGCATCGCCGCAGCGGATATCGTGCCGCAGGATCACGTCCTCACCCAACTCGTTCAGTATTTTTTCCTGGATGTATTTGGCTTGATCGGCCCCCAGGAGCGAGACCACGCCGATCGTCCGACGGGCCATGTCTGGGATGCCAGAGATTTTCTTGATCTCCTCAACGATGGCGTTGGCTTCGGGTTTGTTGATCTTTCTACGCACCGATCGGTAGCCGCCTTTAACATAGACATCGATCAACGGCGGATCGAGCCGCTCTGATGGCTTGGGCACCCGCAGTGGCTTGATCTCGCCGTCATAGAACTGCCTGTTGGAAAAGGCGATGATGGGCTCGACGCAGCGGAAATGCTCTCGCAACCGAATAATATCCGAGGCGAACATGGTGCTGCCGAGGTCGTAGATCGAACTGCCGGGTAAAAGGTGTTCACCATAGGGCAGTTTGGATAAAAACCGGGCCTTCAACGCCCGGATGTCTGCCTCCTTCAGGCCGATATCGGAGGGACTTACTTGCTTGTCATCGCCTACCACGAGGATTTTCTTGGCGCGGGCTATTGCGGGCAACGCCCAGACATCGGATTGAGAGGCCTCATCGATGATCAAGAGATCAAACATGCCGAGTTCTGGTGGCAGCGACTCGGACACCCGCCAGTGAGCCATAATCCAGCAGGGGGTAGCTCCATAGGCGTTAGCCATCGCCTTGCGGGCGTCACGTCTGTATCGGGTAGCGCGCACACCGGTCCCCCTGCCGATGCGGGTGATGGCGGTAAGATAGGCGTTGAGCGCACCACTCACCCTCGGCGTCATGTTTCGTTTGAGCTGCCGCCAGGTGCGAAGCTCGACCACCCGCAGGTAGGCCCGATGGAGGCTTTCTTCGGCTTTCGCGCGATTATGCGCCAAGCGTCTAAGGGCTTCCCGTCCGTCGATGGCCTCCAGATAGCCCTTGGCCCGTGCCCAGTCCCAGGCTGCTCGCCACCGTACCGGCAACCATTGGTCGCTGGCTTCCTCAGGCGGTTCCACGCGTAATGCGCGTGCCCACTTGCTTGCCCCACACGCGTTAATCGTCTCAGTGACGCGGCCCACCGTGCTCAATGCGCCCTGCAGTTCCTGGAGGCGGCGCAGTTCGTCCACAAAGCCGCGCCATTCGTCCATGACCTTCTCAGCCTTAATCTTCTCATTGCCGAGCATGTGGCCAACAAAACCTTTCATCTGATCGATGACGGGACCCTGGCACCACTTAAGAGAATCCTCCACGCTCTGACGGGTGTTATTGGCGGCTTTTAGCCGGCTGTGATGCAAATGCGCGTTAATGGATCTCAATAGGCTTTCAAGTGCTCGGGTGGAATCGGTCAGACGATTAAACTCGATGCCTGCGGCAAACACTTGTTTTGCCTTCTCCACCAGTGGGCCGGCCAACTTGGTGTCGAGCTTCCAAAGGGCCGCCAGTGGGCGGGCGACATCGGCCATGGGCTTGATCGCTGCGATCCCCTGAGTGGTCAGTTCGGGTCCGTCGAACTCGCGCCGGATTTGTGCCCATTGCACGGTGAGCTTACGTGCTGCCTTGGCTGCCACGAGGTATTCGAGCACCCGCTTCCATTCATCGTCGGTGCGGGGTTCTGAGGCACGGATCCGGATCTGCTTGATGAGTGTTTTGGCGGTTTCGTCACCACCGAACCAGCTGAAGGGGCTTTTCCCCTGTGCGACCCGCTGCACCGCTTCATAGAGTTCTTGATGCGTCTCTCCTTCTGGCGGGATCTCGAGCGCGTCGCCAAAAAACTCCTGGCGTTTCTTCTCTAGCAAGAGTGCCGCGTTCAGCCACTGTCGGAAATGATGTGCCAAGGGTGTATCATCGGATTCGCGCAACAAATGACGTGCTATGTGTTGCCATTCGTGCTGGGTGCCGGCCTGCAAGAAGGCGTGGGCCTCTACTACATATTTCCGCAGAATCTCCGTCTGGCGCAGATGTTCGGTCGTGTACTGTTTAAGCGGCGGAATATCGCCACCTTCGAAAACCGTTTCGCGCAGCTCGTGCAGGCGCTGCAGATCTCCATGTAGCCGCACGATGTCCTCCGGCAACGGCAACATGTTTGGTTTGGGCAGTTTCTGCCTGAGGTAGACCAGGTCATCGCCCAGTTCCTCCCTCGCGGCGCGCAAGTCAGTGATATCTTCTTCAGTAAAACGCGGCAGGGTTTCCTCATCCCCGTTCAATAAATCTGGAAACCATTTATATGCCGTTTCCTGCTCGATCACATTGCGAGCTAGCTTCTCGGGCCGGGTGTTGTCGCCGAGGGAGGGAGTAGTCGCCGTCTGCTTGGTGGCCCAGTCGACATCGGTGAAGGTCAGTTCCGTGATCGAGATGGCCCCCTCCGAGGGGTTGGAGCTGGAGATCGAAAGGACGACGTCCGCGGTGGGTTCCGACGTCAACACGACCGTGAAGGATCCCGTGCCGCCGTTCTCATCGGTCGTGTCATCCACGTCGGCGATCGCCACCCCCGCCGTGTCGTTGTCGGTCAGCGTCATCACCCCCGCCGTATCGGTGACGCGGGTGTAGACCGCTCCCCCGTCATCAAGCGTCACCTCCACCGTCTCGGGGAGTTCGGCGACAAGGTCATCGGCGACCAGGACATCAATGACGGCCGAATCAAAATTCTGCGGAATATCCACGGTCCCGGTAAGGAGCGCGTAATCCCCGGGGACGACGGCCGATCCGGCGACGGTGTACGTCA
>JBDLIZ010000284.1:0-6920 GCA_039714615.1 Pseudomonadota bacterium
GCTACGGCTATTCGCCTCAAACGATCGAAAAATCTGCCTCAAACCGTCTTTCCCTCGCTACGATCGCCTAAATCTGACAGCCTCCTAGGAGTAGACATTATAATATGATAATAAACTGTTCCATCAGGATTCAAAGCACCGAAACAACAATAAAAAAGCCCCCGCGGTTCTTGCACCGCGGGGGCCTTCGAAGCGTCTTGCTTCTTTAGCGGATAGGTCACATTACTTGTGTACACCCAGCTTCTCGCGCCAGCCGGGGAACAGCTGATCGGCGTCGCCCGGGAAGGACTCGAAGGCGCGGGCAAATTCCTTGTGCTCCTTGGCGTGTTCGATCGGGTCAGCACCCTGCTTCCAACAATCGTAGGCCTGATGCAGGGAGATGGCACCGGCGGCCGGGCTGTCGATGTGGCCATAGGAACCGCCACCGGAGGTGTTGATCACGTTGCCGTGGCCCAGGTTCTCGAAGAAACCGGGCAGACGCAGGGCGTTCATGCCACCGGAGATGATCGGGGTGGTGGGCTTCATGCCGAACCACTTCTGGTAGTAGACCGGACCCTGGCACTCGTCGCGCTCGATCATGTAGGCGATGATCTTGTCGTCGGCGTCGCCTTCCATCTTGCCGTAGCCCATGGTGCCGACATGGATACCGGAGGCACCCTGCAGACGGGAGATCTTGGCCAGCACGAAGGCGGTATAGCCGCGCTTGGCACTGGGCGAGGTGATCATGCCGTGGCCGGCACGATGATAGTGCAGGTACTGGTTCGGGTACTGACGACGGGCGGTGGTGATCATGCCGGGGCCACCGACGAAACCGTCCACCAGGAAGGCCACGTGATCGGCGTCCTCGCCAAAGGTCTCCAGGATGTAGTCGGCACGGGCGCACATCTCGAAATGGTCATCGGCGGTGATGTTGGCCGAGAATAACTTGGCCTCACCGGTCTCGTCCTGGGCGCGCTTCATGGCGTCATATACCAGCGGCATGACCTTCTTGGTCGGACAGAATACCTGGTTGCCCTGGGGCTCGTCGTTCTTGATGAAGTCGCCACCCAGCCAGAACTGGTAGGCGGCCGCGGCGAAGGGCTCGGGGCGCAGGCCCAGCTTGGGCTTGATGATGGTGCCGGCGATGTAGCCGCCGTCCTTGATCGGGCGGCCGAGGACGCGCCACATATCGGAGATGTCCTTGGCCGGGCCGTCGAACAACTGAATAGCACGTGGTGGGAAGAAGATGTCGTAGATCTTGCCGTATTCGATGTCGCCCATGCCCTGGTTGTTACCGATCGCCATGGTCAGGAAGGAGACAATCATCATACGACCGTCGGTGATGTTGCGATCGAACAGCTCCAGCGGATAGGCGATGCGCATATCCTCGGTAGCCTCGTCGATGTGGTAGACCAACGCGTCGACACCCTTGGTGAAGTCGTCGGTGGTGGAGACTTCGACGTTGGTGCCGGTGGAGGACTCGGCGGCAAAGTGAGCCGCGCCTTCCAGGTAACCGGTGCCCTCCTTGGGCTTCATCTTGTAGGCGACCAGGATATGCTTGCCGCCGGCGACCAGATCCTCTTCCTTCAGGCTCAGATCGGAATAACGCGCGGATTGGTCAAGTGCCATGATAGTTCTCCGTTTAAATTGTACGAAAAATGTAAAATTTGTATCGGCAAATCAATTCAGATCGCCGAGGGAATGTGCAATATAGAACATGCAACACATAAATAATATTCATTTATTTTGATATATATGATAAGTATTACCTTATGGATATTACGATCAGGCAACTCAAGGTGTTCAAGGCGGTCGCACGCCAAAACAGCTTTACCCGTGCTGCTGAAGAACTGCATTTGTCCCAGCCCGCGGTATCCATGCAGATCAAGCAACTGGAGGAAGCGAGCGGGCAGGGTCTGTTCGATCACCTGGGGAAAAAGATCTTCCTGACCCAGGCGGGTGATGAAATGCTGCGCTGTGCCGAGACCATACTCAGACAACTGGAGGAAACCGGGCAAGTCCTGGATGAAATGAAGGGCGTCAACCGTGGCCGCTTGACGGTGACCGTGGCGTCTACCGTCAATTATTTTGCGACCCGGATACTGGCGGCCTTTCATGAACGCTATCCCGGGGTGCAGATTCGCCTGGAGGTGACAAACCGCGAAACCCTGCTCCACAAGCTGGTGCACAATGAAACCGATATTGCGCTGATGGGGCAGCCACCGGAAAAACTGGATCTGGATGCCAGGATCTTTATGGAAAACCCGCTGGTGATTATCGCCCCCCCGGACCATGCGCTGGTCGGCGAGCAAAATATTGACCTGAAAGCACTGTCCAATGAGACCTTCCTGATGCGTGAGTCCGGATCAGGGACGAGAATCGCGGTGGAGCGTTTTTGCACCACTGAGGGAGTGATATTTTCGGGGGGCGGGATGCAGATGAATTCCAATGAGGCGATCAAGCAGGGGGTTCAAGCCGGACTGGGGCTGGGCGTGGTGTCTATCCACACCGTAGAAGCAGAATTGGAAGGTGGGCGCTTGAAACTGATCGATGCAGAGCAGTTCCCGATACTGAGGCACTGGTATGTGGTTTACCGGCGCGGCAAACGGCTGTCCGCCGCCGCCCGGTCCTTCCGTGATTTTGTAATCAAAGAATCAGCGAGGCTGAAAATCAGGGTGGCGTGAGAATGCTGTCCTGATTCAGAATTTTCCTACCTTGCAACAGGATGTGGATGATTAGGGGGAAATGAATGAAGTTCGTGAGTTCTTGGAAAAAACAGGATCGGAATCTATAAACTAGGGTCAATAAACCTGCAACACGACTTTATCGAATAGCTCTTCCCTCGCCTCGTTAGATCCTGCCTTGACAACCGCATCGACGACATCGCGGGTCAGATGGGAGGAGAATAAACGGATGAAGTCGTAATGATAGCCCCTCAGGAACATCCCCCGGCGAAAGCCGATCTTGGTAGTGCTCGGTTCGAACAGGTGGCTGGCATCGATGGCACACAGGTCGGTATCGATCCGCGGATCATAGGCCATTTTTGCGACGATACCCACCCCGAGGCCGAGCCTGACATAGGTCTTGATCACATCGGCATCGGTGGCTGTGAAGACCACATTGGCCGTTAGATTTTGACTCTTTAAGGCCATATCCAGATTTGAGCGTCCGGTCAATCCGAACACATAGGTGAGAATGGGGTACTGCACCACGCCATCAAGTGTGGGTGTATCCATTTCCATCAAAGGATGTCCGCAAGGGGTAATGATGGCCCGGTTCCAGTGATAACAGGGCATCATCACCAGGTCTTCAAAATACTCCATGGCCTCAGTGGCGATCGCGAAATCCACCGCACCGCTGGCAGCCATTTCTGAGATTTGCTCTGGGTTTCCCTGATGCATTTGCAACCCGACACCACTGTAATTCTGGCGAAAGGCCCGTATCACGGGTGGCAATACGTAGCGTGCCTGGGTGTGGGTAGTGGCTATGGACAGATTACCGCTTTGAGGATTACTGAACTCACAGGCAAGTTGACGAATGCCTTCGATGGTGATCAGGGCACATTCCGCCTGATCAATAATGGCCCGACCCGCTGTGGTGATAGCCGTCAGCTGCTTACCAGAGCGCTCAAATAACTGCACCCCCAATTCATCTTCCAGTAATCGAATCTGTTTGCTGATGCCGGGCTGAGAGGTATAAAGCCTCCCAGCGGCAGCGGTTACATTGAGATTGTTCTTTACGATCGCGCATAGATAGCGCAGCTGCTGTAACTTCATATCTCACCTTTCGAATCTCGGATTACCTGGCTCAGACACGCTGCCCGGTCAATCTGCCCTAAAATTAATACCAAGCAGATGCCATGCATTGCAGTCCGACCATACCCAGCCGCTGATCCCGTGGACATATAACCATTAATTATATAAATAGGTCCACAAGTTATTTTTAAGGCCCTTGCATGCCGGCTATAGTTACAAAGGATAGAAACCCATGCGGAGATAAGGGCCATGACTACCACCGTAACACCATCAGAATCGATCACATATAAAACACTTTCGATGCACTTCGATGAGGACGGATTTTTGTTTGATCCTTCCCTGTGGACACCTGGGCTGGCTCATGAAATTGCTATACTCGATGGGATAGGGCCCTTGATAAAAGAGCATTTTCTCATTATCGATTATGTGCGCGAGCATTACCTGAGACTTGGGGCCATGCCGCTGATGAGGCGTGTTTGCCGTGTCAATAATCTGCACAAAAACGCCGTGAAAAAGTTATTTGGAAGCTGCCGGACGATGTGGCGCGTGGCCGGTTTGCCCAATCCGGGAGAAGAAGCAAAGACCTACATGATTTGATTCGTGCCCACTGAGCTCGTGCGCTCAATGAAGAAGGCATGCGAACAGGCAAATTGACGTGGATATAGCGTTTATCCTGGCAGGTCTGGCCATTGGTATGATTGTTGGTCTTTCCGGTGTTGGAGGCGGGGCACTGATGACGCCTTTTCTGGTGTTCTATGGGGTGCCCGTTTCGATGGCCGTAGGTACCGATCTTGTCTACGCGGCACTTACCAAGAGCGGGGCTGTGTGGCTGCATCACAAGGCCCGGACAGTAGAATGGCGTATTGTCGGTATGCTTGCGCTCGGCAGCATTCCAGCCTCGCTGGCAGGGATCCTTTTACTAAAAGGATTTCTCGCAACGGATACCAATTTTGAGGGCGTGATCACCAGTATCCTGGGCATAGCACTGATTCTCAGTGCCCTGGTATTGCTTTTCAAAACACGTATATTGCAATTTAAATCAAATAAGAGATCTCATAATCCAGGTTTCTTCCGAAATCGTTGGACCATGCCAATAACGATCCTATGTGGTACGATACTGGGTCTCCTGGTAACGCTCTCTTCTGTAGGGGCCGGCGCCCTGGGGGCGGCAATATTAATACTGTTATATCCGCGTCTACCCGCAGCCTCCTTGGTCGGTACCGATCTGGCCCATGCGGTACCCCTCGCAGCACTTGCAGGTGCGGGTCATGCACAATTAGGTCTGGTCGATTTTCAACTTCTCGGTAATTTACTGCTGGGCTCCCTGCCGGGAGTCTTCTTGGGCACAAAACTCGGTACCCGGCTCGCGGAACCCATTGTCAGGGGGGTGCTGGCCAGTTTATTACTCACCCTGGGAGTGGCGTTCACGGTATAAGCCCGCTCGCCCTATCTTCCCCGCCCGCCTTGACAGGTCTGGATTTCAAGCGTAACCTCTATTATTGTGCATTGCACAATAACCTTCCCTTCAGAGACCCAGGTGACACCTTATGTACTGGATGACTAAAGATACACCGACTATCGCATTCAACACGGTCAGATACGGCCTGGCATGGACGACGGCCGTTGAACATTATTTTGAGGATTTTACTACTGCCTACCTAACGGCGGCGCGTACCGCGATCGCCGGGGCCCAGGATCGTCCATTGAGTTTGGCGGATGCGATGTTTCTCTATAGACACAAGCTGGAGTTAGGTGAACAAGCCTATATTGGAAGTGTGATGAAGATGCTGGAGTTTCACGTCGAACAGGCCCATGACGGCTATCAGGCCGCGCTCAATACCCTGTTTGGCTTGGCAGGCGAGAACCTCGTACAGTTTTCCGAGCGTGAGGCCTGCGTCATGGAGGGTGTGGCCTACGATTTCCCCAAGGCGATAGAAAATATCAAACACGAATTCGGTTTTCAGTTCGACACCGACGGTTACGAACACGTCATGGAGACTGACTGTTTCGACATCTACAAGGTCCTACCCACCAAGCAAGCTATCAAGATCGATGAAAACGCCAAGCCGGTGCTGCTCCTTCCCCCCTACATGCTGGGGGTGCATATTCTTGCCTTTCTGCCAGGCGAGGGCAAAAGCTACACCCACGCATTCGCCAATCAGGGGACACCCACCTATGTGCGGGTGGTCAAGGATATAGACCTCACCCCCGCTGTGCAGCTCATGAGTTGTGAAGACGACTGTGAACAAACCCGCCAAATTTGTGAATTCATCAAGCAAAGACACGGTCGACAGGTGACCCTCAATGGCGTTTGCCAGGGGGGGTATATCGGTTTGATCAATATTCTATCGGGCAAATTGAAGGGGCTGGTCGATGCCTTGATCAGCATCGTAACCCCTGTGGATGGCACACGATCGGCAAAGCTCGGCGGTTATATCCGACAACTGCCCGGGGACCTGAGCACCCATTATACCTATGACACACTTCCCAATGGTAACAAAGTGACCAACGGTGAGGTGATGAGTCTTGGATTCAAGTTTCTCGCCTTGAGCAAGGAGGCCCCTCTAGTAGCAATGTATAACATGAAGGCCCTTCATAAAAGTACCGGCGGCAATCCGGGGAAAACAGCGGCGGCCATCAATCGCTGGCTTCGGCATGAACGCGCTCATCTACCGGTCGACATCGCTGAAATGAGCGCCAAGATCTATAAATCCCCGATAACGAAACAAGGTGTGCTGCCCGTTAAACTCTACGATCAAGAACTGAACCTTCATGACCTGAAAAAATTGGGCGTAAAATGGTATATGGCCTATTCAAAAAGCGATGATCTGGTGGACAAGAACAGCGCTACGGCCGCTGTGGAACATTTACGCGACGACGATGTTCTGGAAGTCACCGAATATCCAGGTGGTCACGTAGGCATCTTGACCTCATTTGCCGGAGAGAACTCCAAGTATCCCCTGGATGGAGAATTCAATGACATGCGGGGTCCGGTACGTTTTCACTTGAGTTTGCAGGAAGCAAAGCAGCCATAATAAGGAATACTACCGAGATAACTTACCCATCTGGCTTGCCTTATCGCCCGTATTCGGCGTTGCGACATCGGGTCAGAGGAGGCCAAATGGCCTCCGTCTGCCCACAGAACCGTGCGTACGGGTCCGTACACGGCTCCTCACGCAAGACTTA
>JBDLIZ010000285.1:0-6912 GCA_039714615.1 Pseudomonadota bacterium
CGCGCGCGAGTTGCTAGATGCGCAGCCTACGGAGGGGGGATGCAAGAGTCCGAGATGAATCAGGTGCAAGCTTGGTTGCGCGAAGTGGCCGAGGGAGAGAGGAAGAGCCAGCCGAAGATTTCCTACCGAGTGGAATCCTTGCAGAAGCTTGAGGCCGTGTTGTCGGCAATCGCGTGCAATTCGATCTCATCTGCAGCCAAGCTTCCATCTAGCATATCTGGCACGTGGAACGCTTTTGGGAATGCATGGCAAGTCTCACCAAACCAGGCGGTTGGCATCGTCACCGCATCGACCTTGCCGAGCCCGGCCGGCGCGAGACCAACTATATCGAGATACTCGAATGGTCCAGGCTGGGCTATTGGTTGACCATGCGTTTTATACCGGGGGCCACCAATCGCTGGCGCGCCTCGCACCATCTGAATAAACTCAAGAGTCTAGGGCTGGAGATTGTGCAAGCGCGCCGGGAAATGCGCGATCGTTTGCCGATACCGTTAAGCTGGGTTTCGGATGAATTCAGTAAGCTGGGCGAAAAAGAACTACGCACCACGGCATTGGATGCGATGGGCAGAGTTTGAAATGGTTTCGAAGGATAGAAAGACAAGTCCCTTTTGGATGTCGCGGAGTCAAAAAGCGGCACTTACCTATATTATTCCGCTAATTGGGGGGCTTTGGCTTTTCATTCTGTTCTTTTTTAAGAATGAATTAAACCCACTAGGAGATGAGACGGGATATCACCGCAGGGGCGTATTGCTTGCAAATTCCATCTCAGAAGGCTCTTTCTTCGCTGACGTATTTAATACTGATCTATTCAAGTACCCAGGCTATTCCGCACTCGCAGGATTTGTTTATTATGTGTTTGGTGAATTTCCCTTGTTGTTGCGTGCACTGGGATTTATACCTTTTTTTGTCTTAGCTGTTGTTGTGGCGAATATGGCGACGCTGATTGCGGGAGAGCGGGCCAGAATATTTGCATTCTTGACGGCATTACTGAGCCCTGTTCTGTTTTTCTTTTCTCTTCAACTTTATAGAGATATTTATATTGCCTGCGCAGTATCAATCGTGTTGCATGCAATCGTCGCGTATGCAATCACCGAGAAACAATTAAAATCTAATGTGACGCCCGCACTGTTATTGGCTTTTGCTGTGCTCTATTTTATGAGAACACCACAATTTTGGTTAATGCTGGTGCTCGCCGTCCCCTCCCTCCTTGTCATCAAGGCATTATCGTTTTCCAGGCAGAAAAAAATTGTTGTTATCGTGGCATCGTTTTCGTTGATTACTATCTCTGTCATTATATTCAGAGAGGATCTCATGCAACTCATTTCGCAGACTTTTTTTGAGGACACAGAAAGCGTAATTACGACGACGCAACTTTCGGCCCTATCTGGTTATTCTTTTTCTTCGGCTGAAGAAATATTGAGTGCTCTGTTAGATCTGAAATTTATATTGATAACAATTGTTGCTAAATTGACCATGTTTTTCCTTGGACCCCATCCATTCGCGCGATCTGGAGCAGGCCAAGATATTATGACGTTATTCAATGGTTTTGAGCAAAACGACTGGGGTGGATACCAATGGATTGATGTGCTACTTGTATACGGTCTCCAATGGATCCAGAATATTTCCCTCCTTGGATTTTTGTTAGCAGGGCTAATGGGGTTGTGGTCTTTCAATCGAAAAGTATTTTTAGTGTTTGCCGGCTTTTATGCAGCCTATGCCATCATCACTATTTTTTCTGGGAACGAAACGCGGTGGGGTCTACCGATATACATTTTGTATTGCATTATTCCCGCGCTTGGTTATAGTTGGTTTGGTAAGAGATTAAGGTTGATTTTCCCGGTGCTGACACTGTTGTTTATTGGGATTATTATTGTAAGGTGGTTTGGGGTTTTTGTCCCCATGATCGTTGTACCCGTTCTTATTTTTGGGCTTTTGTATCTGACAAGGATTCTTGACCACAAGCAGATTGCGCGGATTTCGCGTTAATGGCGTTTACATTCACATTATAATGGCCTTCGATGGTATGCGCGTTCTAATGCTTTCCCCTCAGTTTCATCCCCTCGTAGGCGGTTACGAGCGGGCGGCGGAACGCTTGTCTGCGGCTCTTGCCGCGAGGGATCACGCGGTGACAGTGATCACTGAGCGCCGGAGTGGGTCGTGGCTAAGTCAAGAGGAGCGGGATGGTGTTCAGATTCACCGCCTGTGGTGTATATACCGGCCGCATTTACACTTGATCACCTCGCAAATGGCCTTCGCGCTGTTCCTCGTTAAGCAGGGTCGGCGGTTTCAAGTCTGGCACGTTCACCAATACGGCCTGCACACCGTGCTTGCCGTGGTACTTGGGAAGCTCCTACGCCGACCAGTGGTGTTAAAGCTGACAAACTCGGGGGCTGATGGCATACAGTGTAATACAACGGCTTTGCCCATGGCGGGTTTTGCCAAATTATTGCTGTGCCGGGTCGACGCCGTGGTAGCTCTTAGCCGTGAAACCCGAGCGGAGGCCGAGGTGTATGGAATCCCAATTCCCCGCATACACATTTTGGGAAATGGTGTTGATGAACAGGTCTTTAGGCCCCGCATTGATGCAGAGCGTGCACGCCTTAGTAAGATACTGGGTATTGATGCACTTGGTTTAGTGCTGTTTGTCGGACGCCTTGTTGCGCAAAAGAACCCCGATGGCTTGCTTCAGGCCTGGATCAAGGCTCGCTCTTCGCTTCCTGCGGACTGGAAGCTAGCGCTGATCGGAGACGGCCCGATGCGCGGTGTGTTGGAGTCCATCGTTCGAGGGCATGGGCTCGAAGGCAGCGTCCTGATTGTTGGCCAGCAAACCAACATTGAACAGTGGATGGCGGTTGGGGATATTTATATCTCCTCTTCTCACCGTGAAGGGCTGTCGAATACCCTGTTGGAAGCCATGGCGAGTGGCTTGCCGGTGGTTGCCACGCGAGTGTCAGGAGTGAGCGAGCTGGTGGAAGAATCGGGCGCGGGGCTTGTTGCGGAGGTCGGCGATATGGATGGTATGGCGCATGCTCTGGTCCGGTTGGTGGGCGATGCGCCGCTTCGAGAAAGAATGGGGGCAGTGGGGCGACAAGTGGTTGAACAGCGCTATACAATCGAAGCGGTTGCGGACAGACATGAAGCGCTTTATCGGAGTCTGATAACCGGCGATATTCAGTCTTGCGACCAGTTCATCCGCAATAAGCCGGTGAAGAAAGCAAACACGATAGCTGATTTACCGCGCCTACTACGCGTTTTGATGTTCGTTCCACAATATCCCTATCCGATAGTGGGCGGATTGGAGAAACAGTCCCACGAACTGGCGAAGGCACTGTTTGCGCAGGACATCGAGGTTCAGGTGGTCTCGGGAAAGATTCAACCGAATCAGCCGAATTACGAAACCGTGGAAGGTGTGCCGGTATTTCGTATTCCCTGGTCGAGTCGAAAACTTGTCCGCTTTCTGCGGGCACCGCTCGATGTGGCTGGCGCCCTATGGCAACGTAGGCGCAGTTTCGATGTTATCCACTTGCACCAGCACAGTTGGGTCGGCCTTTACGTAATCCTTCTGGCGAAGTTGCTCGGGAAGCCGATCTTGACCAAATTGCCCAATGTCGGTGACTTCGGATTGCCCGGGCTTCGACGACAGACGTTCGGCTGGGTGCGCCAAGCGATTCTTTTGAAATCCGATGCTATCGTGGCGATGTCTAATGAGAGTCTGGTCGAATTGAAGCACTCAGGTTTTTCGTGTGATCGAGTGTTGCTTACCCCCAACGGAATCGCCTTACACCCGCTGCCCGTTTTGTCGCCGTCAGATGAGGTGAATGCGGAAGTTTGCAAAGTTGTTTTTGTTGGGAGATTGAGTGAGGAAAAGCAACTGGATGTCCTGTTAGACGTATGGGCCATGGTGTGCGCCGACCGTTCGCATAGTGCCACGCTCGCGATCTGGGGTGAAGGCCCCTTGGTGAATTCATTGAAGCGCCAATGCGCGGACCAGTGTATCGCTACGCGCGTCCATTTTGCAGGTCATGTCGAGGATGCTGCATCACGATTACCCGAACTGGACATTTTTGTTTTACCGTCGCGGGCTGAGGGGAACTCCAACGCCATTCTGGAGGCGATGGCGGTGGGTTTGCCAATCGTAAGCACCCCGGTTGGTGGGACGCCGATGCTGGTAGGTGAGGAGGGCGGCCCTTTTCTTTGTCCGCCCGGTGATGCGAATGCCTTAAGTTCTCTCCTGCTTCGCCTCATCAAGGATCGCAGCCTACGGGTTGCAACCGGTATGGCGATGCGGCGTCGGGCTGAACAGTACTTCGACATCAAGCGCGTCGCGCATACCTATGCTAAGGCCTACGGTTTGCTGACGGCGGGGCAACGCGACCGGGTCGGCAAGGTGAGCAATCCTGTGGTTGTGGAGGGGCGGTAAAGCGATGTGTGGTTTTGTCGTATCGCTGACGAACAAGCCCTGTGATGTTTCGCATGAGCGCAAGGCAATCGCGGCGGCCTGTGAGCGCATGGCGCCGCGCGGACCTGATGCGCAAGGTATCTGGCAGGAGAACGGTGTTACTCTTGGCCACCGCCGCCTGGCGATTCTCGACCTCGACGCCCGGGCGCACCAGCCGATGTCTTCCGCCTGTGGTCGTTATATGATCGTGTTCAACGGTGAGATCTACAATTTTCGCGAGCTGCGGGCGCAACGCGAGGCGGCTGGTGATACCTTCTGCACCAGCTCCGATACTGAAGTGTTGCTGGCCCTCTTTGCCGCCGAAGGCGAGGCGATATTGCCCAAGCTACGGGGCATGTTCGCCTTTTTCATTTGGGATACGGCAGCTCGGCGTGGATTTGCTGCACGTGATCCTTACGGCATCAAGCCGCTATACTACGCACGAACGGAAAAGGGCTGGCTACTGGCGTCTCAGGTGAAGGCCATTTTAGCTACCGGCCTGGCATCCCGCGATCCCGATCCGGCCGCACAGGCAGGCTTCTGGTTGACAGGCAGTGTGCCGGAGCCGCGGACCTGGTATCGTGACATCCGGGCATTGCCCGCTGACCACAGTGTGTGGATAGCGGACGGCGCACTCGAAACCCCGAAGAGCTGGTGGGATATCCGTGATAACTGGCGGCAGGCATCAGGCGATGCACTGCCGAATCAACAGGTGCAGGAGCAGGTGAGCGAGGCGCTTAAGGACAGTGTGCGGGCCCATCTGGTGTCGGATGTGCCGGTCGGGGTGTTTCTCTCCGGGGGCATCGATTCCGGCGCCTTGGCCGGTTTGATGCGCGAGGCAGGCACCGCGAATTTGCAAGGGATCACCATCGCCTTCCAGGAATTTACCGGCAAGCATGAGGACGAAACGCCAGTCGCAGCTAGCATTGCTCACCATTACGACATCATGCACCATGTGCGCATGGTGACGCGGAAGGAGTTCGAGCAAGACCTGCCCGCCATTCTGGATGCCATGGATCAGCCGAGCATTGATGGCGTCAACACCTGGTTTGCCAGCAAGGCGGTGGCGGAACTGGGTTTAAAGGTGGTGGTGTCAGGTGTGGGTGGCGACGAGTTGTTTCATGGCTATCCAAGTTTTAGACAACTACCGCGGATGGTGGCCCTCTGGCGTTATGTGGCGTGTTTGCCCGGTGCACTGGCAGCGGCGCAATGGGGCTGTAACCTCCAGGCTAGGCGCACAGGCAATGCGCGTTGGTCGTATATGCCAGAATGGGCAAGACGATTACCGACAGCCTGGCTGCTGCGGCGCGGGTTGTTTGCCCCCAGGGAATTACCCGCCTTGATGGGGGGTGAGCTTGCCACCGCCGCCTTGCAAGAGTTTGATCCGGAGGCTTGGATAACAGGCTTAAGTGAACCATTACCTCATGATCCAGAAAACGCCTTAGCCTTGCTCGAATCGGTCACTTATCTGCGCAACCAGCTTCTACGCGACAGCGATTGGGCCAGTATGGCCCATAGCGTCGAACTGCGCACGCCGCTGGTGGATGCTTGGTTGCTGCGGCACCTACTTCCGATGGCTAGGGCGTTCCGGCGTTTTCCGGAAAAGCGTTTGCTTGCAGAAGCGCCAGTGTCGGCGTTGCCAGAGGCCGTTATCAGGCGGCGGAAGACGGGCTTCGGTATTCCTGTGCAGCCGTGGTTGCAACAGATGGGCATGATTCGTGAGGGTGGCTTAAGTCGGGGCTGGGCGAAAAAACTGGTCGACATTGGGTGGAAGAACTGAATGGGAAAAGAAATCTTGCGGGTGGTGCACATTGTCCCTGCGATTGCTGAAGAGGCCAGCGGTCCCTCGTATTCGGTGGTGCGGCTGTGTGAATCGCTGATTGCCCAGGGGCATGATGTCACGCTAGCGGTGCTCGACTGGTCGTCGCTACCGGCTCCACCGCCCTTTCTGGAAACTTTTCCACTGGGGATGGGACCGCGCCGGCTGGGGCGGTCGCCGGGGATGGCGCGGTGGCTTGCCAAGCAAGCCACAACAAGATCAATCAATCTGATCCACAACCATAGCCTGTGGATGATGCCCAATGTCTACCCAGGCCAGGTTGCAAAGAGACACAGCATTCCATTGGTGGTGTCGCCGCGCGGCACGCTATCAGAATGGGCGATGGGCAGTGGCACTATTGTCAAGCGGCTTTTCTGGCCGCTGGTACAGCGTCCGAACCTAGCCGCCACCACCTGTTTTCATAGCACGGCGGAGTCGGAGTACGAGGATATCCGACGCATGGGGTTCCGCCAACCCGTAGCGGTAATCCCCAATGGCATAGATGTGCCAGCGCTTTTGCCGAAAGAAAAGAAGCACGCCCGCACTTTGCTGTTTCTTGGTCGCATACATCGGAACAAAGGCTTGGATCTGTTGCTCCCAGCGTGGCGTGCGGTACAGCAGCGCTTTCCGGATTGGAGGCTAATGGTTGCCGGGC
>JBDLIZ010000286.1:0-6911 GCA_039714615.1 Pseudomonadota bacterium
TCACATATTGCGGAGGTGAACATCAAAAGTATGGTGCTGGGTACTTCGGTTGCATTGGTTCTCATCTCCTTCATTTTGATCGTAGCCCTGCGTTCTTTTCGGATAGGCGGTATCAGCCTCGTCTCTAACCTTGTACCGCCCGCCATGGGTTTCGGTCTCTGGGGACTGTTGGTGGGTGAGGTCAATGTCGGAGCTTCCATCGTCGCCACCATGGTCTTGGGGGTTGTGGTTGATGATACCGTCCATTTCTTAAGCAAATACTTACGTGCACGCCGTGAAAAAGGGCTGAATACCGAAGAGGCTGTACGTTATGCATTCCACTCCGTCGGCAAGGCGCTATGGGTGACCTCTCTGGTGCTGGTTGCCGGCTTTATGATGTTTACTCTGTCTACATTCCAGATAAATCTGTATATGGGGGCTCTTACGGCGATTATCGTTGTCTTTGCCCTGGCCGTGGATTTTCTGTTCCTGCCTCCATTTTTAATGAAAATTGACGGCAAGATAAAAGAAGCACCTGTTTCCGATAAAACTGTTGTTGCGTCGGTGTCCCCCTAAAAGGAGAATTATAATGAAACAACTCATATGGCTAATTTTATTTTGTTTACTCCCGGGAACCATGGTGTTGGCCCAAACCGCCGAAGAAAAAGGTTTGGCTATTGCGACAGAGGTCGATCGCCATGACCAAGGTTGGAGCGATGCCAGCGCTAGTATGAAAATGGTGCTGCGCAATAATCAGGGTGAAGAAAGTACGCGCGCCATTCGTATCAAGATATTGGAGGTCAATGGTGATGGTGACAAGGGTCTGACCATCTTCGATAAGCCAGCCGATGTTAAAGGTACCGCGTATTTGTCTTATTCCCATGTTATCAAACCCGATGACCAATGGCTGTATCTGCCTGCCCTGAAGCGTGTAAAGCGTATCGCCTCGGCCAATAAATCCGGCCCTTTTATGGGCAGCCAGTTCGCCTATGAAGATTTGGCTTCGTTCGAAGTGGGCAAGTATCGTTATAAATATCTGCGGGATGAGAAACTAGATGGCCATGAGACCTATATGGTGGAAAACCATCCCAATTACAAAAATTCCGGCTACACCCGGCAAATTGTCTGGATCGATAAACAGCGCTATATTCCATTGAAAATCGAATACTATGACCGTAAGAATGATCTATTGAAAACCCTGAAATTCAAAAACTATGAACAATATCTCGGCAAGTATTGGCGCGCCCACGAACAAGTGATGGAAAACCAACAAAACGGCAAAACAACAATTCTGACATTAAGTGATTACCAGTTTCGTAACGGGTTCAAAGAACGGGATTTCAAGCGCAGCAGTTTACAGCGAGCACGGTAATTAAACCTAGCACGGCGCGGGTTATTCGTGGCGAGCAGACTTTTTTACGTAGTGAGAATGAGTCTACCTACGTTCCTATCGATACCCGACACCGCTTGGAAAATTCTGACAAAATCCCCCTCGAGCTGATAGAGGTTCAATCAGGGAGCTATCTGGGAGAGGATGACATCGTTAGGTTTGAAGGCAAGTATGGGCGTTAATTCCGGCCACTGAGCTGGTTAATCGCCAGCTGGGAATCTCACGGAAAACCCATAATACGCCGTAATCTATTTGTCATTTGCTTTGTTGATCAACCAGACGGACGTATTCTGTGCCAAGAAGATCAAGAAGATCAAGAAGATCAAGAAGATCAAGAAGATCAAGAAGATCAAGAAGATCGGGTCAGACCAAGCTATCCTGTTAAGGGGCGCAAGTGAGGGATGGGGCTGATCACTACAAACTAAAAGAACCAGGAGTGGCTTACAGCGTTGTTTTCACCCCTGAAAATGGGCTTCTAAGCGTTGAAAATGCGTTCTATTGGAACGAATTATTCAAGTAACCAACTGCTTAGCTTGGTCCGGCCCGATTGACCGTGGGCAGTGGGTCTCAAACGGCCCTGACTACCTTTGATTACGACAACGTAGGCAATCTCACCCGCCTTACCCTGCCCAACGGTGCCACGCTGGATTATCGCTACGATGCCGCCCACCGGCTGATCGAGATCACCGACGGGCTCGGGGCAACCGCATTGAATACCACCCTGGATGCTCTGGGCAACCGCACCAGCGAGGCCGTCTATGACGCCGCTTCGAGCCTGCGGCGTACCCAGACGCAGGTCTTCGATTCGCTAGGTCGATTGATCGAGTCGATCGGTGCCGGGAATCAGTGCACCCGCTACGGTTACGATGCCAACGGCATACGTTAACCTATTTCTACACTATGAGCCAAAGGCACTGGTCATATTCGAAGGCCACCTGATCGCGTTGCACGTAATAGCTCGCTCTTGCCAGCTTGTGAGCACCGGCCTTGATTGCGAACGACCATTCGGCGCCAGTGGGTCAACTTATTTCGTGCGTATTCCTGATGAACTCTATATTGCCAGGTACAGACCCAGATCTTGTTGACTAGTGTTCATCACCAATCGCGCATAAAATAATACCTAGATCCTGCGCTTAAAACCATAGTGTGAGCAGCTATCAGTGAGTTACGTACTTATTTTCTTCCTATAGTTCTGAATCGTTACAAGTGGCAAAGATATTTGTTTCCAAGTCAACCGGAGAACAAGTCCCGTTCCTACGCGGTATTCTGGTGCAATCTTTAGTATCGGCGGGGCTGTCGTTTCAAGACGCCTATGCTATGGCGCAGGTGGTCCGCGATGATCTTGTAAATGTTGCAGAAATAACGAGTGCCGATCTCATCGATCGCGTCGCAAAGCTGCTGGGCAAGCGCTTTGGTGGCAAGATGCGACATGCCTACGAAACCGGGGCCAAGAGAAAGCAGGATATCATGGTTCGAAGCTCGGTGGGTGAGGCTCCTTTTTCCTTGGACATTCTCACGCGCTCGCTGCAAGCATGTGTAGTAGATAAAGTCGAGGCCCTAGAGGCAGGTCGAAGAGTCCATGAAATGTTGCAAAAATCTGGACATAAGGAAATAGATCCGCTAACACTGCAGGGCACCATTTACCGATGTCTCAAGGACTACTGCTCGATAGACGCTGCAAATCGATATCTTTCCTGGCAGCAGTTCGAGAAAACGGGTGATCCGCTAATCCTGTTGGTTGGTGGCGCTACGGGTACAGGCAAAAGCACGATCACAACCGAATTGGCCTACCGGTTGGATGTGGTCCGTACCCAATCAACCGACATGATGCGTCAGATTATTCGTTCCTATCTGGCGCCCCATGTAGTACCAACGCTCGCATTTTCAAGTTTCCAAGCATGGCGGGGTATTCCAGCTGTGGGAGCTGCCCTTAGCGAAGGAGGTATGGATAATCCTGTAATTGCTGGATTCATGGAGCAGTTCGCTGTGATCAAAGAGGCCTTGGAGGCGACGATAGCGCGGGCAGTGCAGGAGCGCCAAGACCTGATTGTCGACGGTATCCATGTGCTCCCCTCTGAACTGGATTTGGCGGACGCCGAACAGAAGGCCCTGGTAGTTCCCATTCTACTGGTTGTATCCACTAAAAACAGGCTCGTGAGACAGCTTGTAAAACGAAGCCGTGATCAACCCGAACGCGAGGCATCACGCTACCTGCGACACTTGGACGATATCTGGGACTTACAATCTTACCTGATGAAGCTGGCGGACAAGGCCGATGTTCCAATTATTGCCAACTGGAGCCTCGAAGATACCGTCGGCGTAATTCTGAACCAAGTGAGCGCCAGGGTCAGCCAGCGCTATCCGGCTAATCCCGGTGCCTTAGAGTGAGATCATCGCTCGATAAGATGCTACGGGAGCTGGTGCTACGAATCGCTCATCCCAAGCAACATCTATCAACCATGCTAAAGGGTGTTCGAAGGCTGCAACGGGCACTGACCAAAGACCTTGCACTGCGGTGGCACGGATATTTTCCGATTGCACTGGTTGGCTTAGTCGGTGTGGTAATAACAGGATTGGTTTTTCGTGAAGTCACGAATTGGGAACGGCAACGGAATCAAAATGCCTTCCAGGAAGCCACCCGTGACCGCATACTTGTGATTCAACGCGAAATCCAGCACACCTTAGGACTGGTTCAGGATATTGGCAGCTTCATCGATGCGTCCCACTTGATTGAACGCGGGGAATTCCGGGAGTTTGTGAACCCGGCTTTGAAACGCCATGGCAGTATTCAGGCTCTGCAGTGGGTTCCACGTGTCTCAGCAATCGAGCGTGATAGATTTGAAAGCGAGGCCCGTCATAGTTTCCCAAAGTTTCGGATTACCGAACGTGATGAGCAGGGGGATTTCGTCACAGCAACGCTGCGTGACGAACATTATCCGATCCTTTATGTGCAGCCATATCAGCATAACAGGGAGGCACTGGGCTTTGACTTAGCATCAGACCCATTGGAACTAAAGGCGCTGTTAGCGGCAGCAGATGCAGGACGAACCCACGTTTCACCCCCAGTTCCCATTTATCGAAACGGCGTGCTGAGAACCGGCTTCGTGGCACGCCTGCCCGTATATCATAAGGACAGTAGTGTGGATCAGGAAGAGTCTGAATTCGAGGATGAAGCCGCAGATGCTGCGGCGCGGGAGCACCAAGAGCTACGTGGGATTGCGGTAGGAATATTCCGCATCGGTGATGTCGTGGAGCAGGCTTTGGCGAGCCTTACCCCGAGCGGCATTGAGATGCGTATCTACGAAGTTCTGGGCGAAGATGAAAAAAGATTGCTCTATTACCATGCCTCTCGAATGCGGGCTGGACCGCTGCCCAGCTTACCCGAGGAGAATGACACCAGCCCAACAGGCGTTTGGCAATTCACCGGGACTCTAGAGGTAGCCAATCAGCAGTGGGCTGTGGTGAGCAACCCGATAACTGGATACTTCCAGCCGGACCCGTGGAGCGGATGGGTTATTCTATTGGGCGGATTGGCATTTACGAGCTTGTTGACGGTTTATCTCACCACACTCATTGGGCAGGCTGAGAAGGTGAAGCACCTGGTTGAAGAGCGTACCGAACAGTTAGTTGAAACAAATAGGGCCCTGGTCAACGAGATCACGGGACGTAGGCGCGTGGAGCGCGAGTTGCATATGCTAAATGAGACACTCGAGCAACGGGTGATACGACGAACGACCGAGGCAGAACGACGTGCTAAAGAACTGGAGCAGTTTGCGTATGTGGCCTCCCATGATCTCAAGGCGCCGCTGAGGGGAATCAGCAACTTAGCGAGTTGGTTGCAAGAGGATCTAGCGGCAAACCTGACCGACGATTCCAGCGATCATCTTACCCTACTCAGAGACCGGGTGCAGCGCATGCAGGCGTTGATCGATGGCTTGCTGGAATACTCAAGAGTAGGGGCAATGGAAGGCTCCAAGGAGACAGTGGTCACCTTGCAGTTATTAGCCGAGATCATCGATTCCTTATCCCCCCCCAAAGGTTTTAGCATCGATGTGGATCCCAATATGCCTACTCTATACACTGACCGTTTGCTGCTGACGCAGGTATTTGCCAACCTCATCAGCAACAGCATTAAACACCACGGAGGTAGAAAAGGTCATGTGTGGATTGCGGTACGTGATGATGGGAGATATTATGAATTCTCCGTGGCGGATGATGGCCCGGGTATCGCACCAGAATACCACGATAAGGTGTTTATGATGTTTCAGACCCTGACTATCAAGGATTTTGGCAGCGATACCGGGATCGGCTTGGCGCTGGTAAAGAAGATTGTGCTAGAACAAGGGGGTTTGATAACATTGGATTCAAAAGAGGGTGAGGGCTGCGTGTTCAGGTTCACATGGCCGAAGCAGACCTAAAAGACTGGCATGAGCCATTAGAAGCTGTTTTAAAACTCCTCAGCTGGCACGATACGGCGTTATAAATCGGTTCGAAATGCTCATTTACTGCCTTGTAAACTGCGCTTTCTCCCCAATTTATGCCTTGTCTCGCACTCATCTGAGAGGTTTTAAAACAATTTCTTAGGGATTTTCAAACCAATTTGCGGCATTTACGATGTTAGACAAAGACGCGGGGATCCTGCTGGTTGAGGATGACCGCATAGACGTAATGACGGTCCAGCGAGCCCTGAAGAGAAACCGGGTCGGTAACCCCCTTTATGTGGCGCGAACCGGGTTAGATGCGTTAGGGATGTTGCGCGGTGAAGATGCTCACAAGATCAATCCGCCGCCCGCCCTGATACTTCTAGATCTGAACCTTCCAAAAATGAGTGGCATAGAATTCCTGCACGAACTGCGGGCCGATCCGGAGCTGCGGTCGCTGCCGGTCATCGTCCTAACCTCATCGAATGAACCACGCGATAGGGCAGCCGCCTTCAAATACGATGTGGAAGACTACATAGTCAAACCTCATTCTTTCGAAGAGTTTGCCAAGGCCATGGACGCCTTCCTCTCGTATTGGCATCCGGACCAGTAGGGCGCGTTTTACGCACCAGCAAAAGCTACCTCATTCATAAAAGCAATTATTCATAAAAGCAATTAAGGGGTCAGTTCTAACATTCCAACATAGCTGTGTTAAGCTTCCCCCCATGGCAAGACCACTTCGACTGGAATACGCTGGTGCACTTTATCATGTCACTTCCCGTGGTGATCGACGGGAAGATATCTACCTTGACGATGATGACCGGGTTGCCTGGCTGGAGGTGCTGGGTACGGTCTGTGGGCGATTCAATTGGGTGGTGCATACCTACTGTCAAATGACCAACCACTATCATCTGCTGGTGGAAACCGTGGAGGGAAATCTTTCCCGGGGTATGCGGCAACTCAATGGGCAGTATACGCAGGGTTTCAATCGGCGGCACGGGATGGTGGGTCATCTGTTTCAGGGGCGATACCAGGCGATTATCGTGCAGAAGGAGCACTATCTGCTGGAATTGACGCGGTATGTGGTATTGAACCCGATTCGCGCGGGTATGGTTAGGCAG
>JBDLIZ010000287.1:0-6892 GCA_039714615.1 Pseudomonadota bacterium
CTCGACCAGCACCTTGAACAGATGTAAGGCTCGTTCGTTCAATGCCGCCTCAGAGGCTCGTTCACTTGTCATGTCCTTCCTTGTTAGAGTAATTTCGGATTCACTCGCAATGTAACGATTATCTACCAGGAAATTGATTAAATGTAGATTTGGTTAAGTATTAGCGCATAATTACAATATGACTTGACCCTGTCAAGAAAGTGCGAGTATCAACAATAAATTAGTCATGACCAGGAGAGCGCCCTTCAGATGTCTGAATTTTCTACTATCGGCCTGATCACCAAACCGGGAGACGTCCGACTCACCGATACGGTACATTCTTTGGTGAATTACCTGAGATCAAAATCCCTTGATATCATTGTAGATCAAGGCGCGGCCATTCTACTTCAGGATCCAGGTCTTGTTGGCCAAACACGGCAAGACATGGCTCGGCATTGCGATCTCATTATCGTGGTTGGAGGTGACGGCACTCTCCTGCACGCCGCGCGTAGCCTGGTATCCTCCCAGATTCCGATGCTAGGGATCAACCGAGGGCGGCTGGGATTTCTAGTGGATGTATCGCCCGATGACATCGCAGCCGCACTGGACGGAATACTCGCTGGGCAATATAAGGAAGAATATCGATTTCTGCTTCATGCAGAGGTGGTACGCGACGGTATGGTCATCGCTCAAAGTGAAGCATTTAACGACGTGGTCGTGCATGTTCGCAATGTGGTGCGCATGATCGAGCTGGACACCTATGTCGACGGACGATATCTCAATACCCAACGTGCCGACGGCCTGATCGTTGCCACCCCCACCGGATCAACGGCCTACGCCCTATCCGGTGGTGGCCCTATACTCCACCCCAGCCTCAATGCCATCGTCCTGGTACCCGTATGCCCACACACCCTTTCTAACCGACCCATTGTTGTCGATGCCGAAAGCCGGATTGAAATCAAGGTCTGCGAGCGGAACAATCCGCCGGCTCGGGTCTCATTCGATGGACAAGCCAACGTGAAATTACTTCCCAAAGACTGCATAAAGATTCGTCGCCAATCCCATCTGTTACGTCTCATTCAACCTATCGATCATGATTACTTTGAGATCCTTCGCGCTAAACTTCGATGGAGCGAACAGCTATAGGCCCACGATTGCAAAAATGGTAAAAATTACCATCTAACCCGGATATTTCATGAATTCACGTGATGATCGCGCAGGATATTGTTTTCACAAGGGATTTTCCGAAGGCGTCGCGTATCCTTGATTCCGGGCAACTGAGGAAAATCCCTTGTGGAATCAACAGACAAGCGAGGGCACGCGCAATTTATGAATTATCCGGGCTAACATATGCTGATTCATATCCACATCCGTAACTTCGCCATCATCGATGAATTAGAGCTGGAACTAAGACCGGGAATGTGTGTGTTGACGGGGGAAACCGGCGCCGGAAAATCCATCATCGTCGATGCATTGGGGCTGGTGCTGGGTGATCGCGCCGACAGTAGAGTCATTCGTCAGGGCACGGACCGGGCCGAAATCACCGTTACAGTAGATATCAGTAATCTACCGGCAGCCAAAAGCTGGTTAGCCGAGCACGACCTGCTGTCTGATAACGAGTGTATCCTGCGTCGCATCATCGCCCGTGATGGGCGCTCGCGGGCCTATATCGGTGGCTCTCCAGTACCACTGAGCCAGCTCAAACCACTGGCCGAGATGCTGGTAGACATTCATGGCCAACACGAGCACCAATCTCTATTACGCCGTGATATGCAAAGGAGGCTGCTCGATAACCATGCCGGTAACGAATCTCAGCTTAAGAAACTCGACCACATCTACCGGCAATGGCGCACCGTTAAGTCTAGATTCGAGTATCTCAGCAATGAGACTCAAGCGCGCGAGGCACGCATCGACCTGCTGCGCTACCAGCTGCAAGAACTCCGCGAAGTGAGTATAGACAAACAACAGCTTGATGCCTTGGAGCAAGAGCATCAACGCCTCAGCAATGTGGAAAGACTCCGGCAAGGCTGTGAATCGGCCTATTTTGACCTGTACGAGAACGACGATGCCGCACTGTATTCTCAATTAGGAAGGCTTGCCAACTCGCTGGATGAACTCACCGAACTCGACGCCAGTATTTCAGAGTCGATTGAGTTGCTCTGCGCAGCCCAGGTACAACTTGCCGAGGCGGCCAAGGGCCTGCATGGTTACAGCGCCGAGCTGGAGGAGGACCCGCAACGGCTGGAATGGCTGGAAAACCAGATAGCCCTCATTCAGGATTTGGCACGTAAACACCGCCTACAACCCGATCAGTTGCCGCAGCGGCTCATGGAGATAGAATCAGAGTTGGACTCGCTGCAAGATCCGGATGTCGATCCGCAGAAACTGGCTGCACGAATGGAGGAGTTGCATATCGAATACCAGCAGTTGGCCAAACAAATCCGCCATAGCCGTGAGACCACGGCGCAGTCGCTGAGCAAAGAAACTACCGCCGCGATGCAAGCATTGGGAATGAAAGGTGGACGATTTTATATCGATGTCGAACCTTTGGATAGCCAGCAGCCCTCGCCTTCCGGTCTCGATAGGATTGAATTCCTGGTCAGTTCGAATCCCGGACAACCATTACAGTCGCTCAATAAGATCGCATCGGGTGGAGAGCTCTCTCGAATCAGCCTGGCCATCCAAATGGTGGCGGCTAACAGTTTGAGCATCCCCACCCTAATTTTCGATGAAGTGGATTCGGGAATCGGCGGCGGCGTTGCCGAAGCAGTCGGTCGGCAACTACATAAACTAGGGCGAAACCGCCAGGTGCTCTGTGTCACCCACCTACCCCAGGTAGCCGCCCAGGCGCACCACCATTATCAGGTCAAAAAACTAAAACAAAAAAAGTTGACCACCACTCGGATAGACGCTCTGAGCCTTACCAACAGGGTGAGTGAAATCGCCAGAATGCTGGGAGGATTAGTGATGACGGAGCAAACCCTTGCCCACGCCGAAGAGATGATCACTCGGGCTCAGAATCAATAAATTCACCATATAAAATAAGGGAGTGATCCTTGATCTTGAACCCATGCTCTTTGGCGATCTTTCTTTGCCGTTCTTCGATGATCTCATCGTAAAATTCAACTACCTTGCCGGTGCGGTAGCACACCATATGATCATGATGAGAACCGCGATCGAGTTCAAATATGGCCTGCCCACCTTCAAAATGATGCCGATTCACCAACCCTGCCGCTTCAAACTGGGTCAACACCCGATAGACCGTTGCTAAGCCGATCTCCTCTCCGGCCTCCAACAGCTTGCGGTAGATATGTTCTGCCGTGAGATGATGCTCATTAGATACCTCAAGGAGTTCGAGGATTTTCAAGCGTGGCAGGGTAACCTTGAGTCCTACTTTTTTTAGATCTTGACTTTCCACTCTCACACTCCGCGCTAAGGCCATTCCAAAGTATTGTATTTTAACTTATTATACAGACAAGCGTCGTGTATGGGTGTTTGGGACATATTATGAAAAAGATTATCATACTTACCACTTTAGTAATGACTTGGGTCTTAACAGCGTGTAGTGACAACCTGTTTACCGTGCATAAAATCGATGTACAGCAAGGAAACGCCTTGCGAGAGCAATCCATTGAACAGCTCAAGATTGGGATGAAACCTGAACAGGTGCGTTTTTTACTGGGTCACCCTTTGGTTACCGATCCTTTCCATCGAGACCGCTGGTACTATGTGTATTATTTCAAACCTGGCAGCGGCCAACTACAAGAACGGCGCTTGACCGTATACTTCAATGAGGGCCGTGTTGCAAGAATAGAAAAACCGCAAGCAACAGAACTTGCCTCCAGTTCGGAGACTGATGCCTAAATTCAATGTCTTGGGAAGCAAGACCGGACATATTGCTGATTTATCGACTCTATAGCGTTCGTCTATAGCTATATTTCCTTATCCACCTTCGCCAGCGGCCCGTTTTCTGCGCACCTCCTTCGGGTCCGCGATCAAGGCGCGATAGATCTCGACCCTATCTCGATCTTCTAAGATCTGATCCAGCTTCTTCAGCTTACCGAATATACCCACCTTATTTCTTTCCAGATCAATCTCGGGAAAACGTTCCAGGATGTCTGAACTCTCTATAGCCTGCTTCAGGGTTGCGCCTGGCTTGAGGTGCAGCTCGAGTATGAGCTGTCGATCCACCCGAGCATAGCAGACCTCTATGGTGATTTGCTCAACGTTGACCATAGACCTCCTGGGCCCGCTTGACAAACGCACCAACCAACGAGTTTGTAATTTGGGTAAAAATGGGGGTTATGGTCAATCTGAGGATGTGATTCGACAGTTCGAACTCCAGATCCAAGGACACACGACATGCTGATTTCCGCAACGGTTCGAAACGCCAAAACCCCTGCAAGTGACGGAATGGCCCTTCCATCAAACGCATTTCAATCATTTTGTCCTGTTGCAGTCGATTACAGGTCGTGAAAGAGAACTCCAGACCACGTTTGGCCAGAGAGATCGTCGCCTTTACCTGGTCACCATCTCGAAGCAATACTTGAGCCCTTCTACACCAAGGCAGAAAGCTGGGGTAGGCATCGATATCATCCACCAAGGCGAACATCTCCGCCGGCGAATAAGGCACCAGGGCATTTCGACTGATACTAGTCACGGCAACCTAAATCAAAATACGCCGATGGCATTCAGAAATACCAATATCACACCCGTCGGTGCGATATATCGAACCAGAAATCGCCAACTTCGATAGCCAATACCATGATCCAGATCCAATTCATCCCTAACGGAATGGTCCTTCATTAGCCAAGCGGCAAACACCGCGATAAGCAACCCCCCCAACGGTAACATGACATTGGCTGTCAGATAGTCGAGCAGATCAAAGATCGTTTTATCGAATAGGGTGTACTCAGACCAGATGTTAAACGAGAACACCGTACCCAAACCAATCAACCAGGTAACAAAACCACTGAGTATTGCGGCCTTGATACGACCAAAGTCATGGTTTTCCACCAACCATGCCACGGCAGGCTCGATCAGCGATATGGCCGATGTCCAAGCGGCAAATACTAGCATCAAGAAAAATAGCGTACCGAAAAAGGCTCCCCAAGGCATGTGACCAAATGCAATCGGTAAGGTCTTGAAAATCAGACCTGGCCCCTGAGAGGGCTCCAAACCATTGGCAAAAATAATTGGAAAGATTGCCAGACCGGCAATGACTGCGACCAGCGTATCGGCAACGGCCACGGTAATACAGGTGCGGGTAATCGAAGCATCCTGAGGGAGATAAGAACCATAGATCATTATCGCTCCCATACCGAGGCTCAAGGTGAAAAATGCCTGCCCCATGGCCGCCAATATAGCATGACCATTCAACTTACTAAAATCGGGTTGAAACAGAAAACTTAGGCCCTGATAAAAATGCCCCTGCGACATCGCATATCCTACCAACACCAGCAGCAGAATAAACAGTGAAGGCATCATTAGGCGCACCGCGGATTCCAGACCTGCCGCGACACCACGAGCCACCACGAATACGGTCATTGATAAAAATATCGTGTGCCAAGCAAGCAGGTTCCAGGGATCGGAGATCAAGTCCATAAATACCCGGTCTACGGTCTCGCTTGCGGCGTCTGCAAAGGTACCCGCCGCGGTTTGAAACACATAGGCCAAGGCCCAACCTGCGATCACGCTGTAATAAGATAGGATCAAAAACCCCGCCGCGACCCCCATCCATCCCAGTAGGCCCCAATGACGGCTTTGATTTTCTTCCTCCGCCAGGGTACGCATGGTATTAATCGGGCTTTGCCGGCCGCGCCGCCCCAGCATGACCTCCGACATCATGATAGGAATCCCCATAACCGCGATACATAACAAATAAACCAACACAAAGGCACCACCGCCATTTTCACCGGTGATATATGGAAATTTCCAGATATTTCCCAATCCAACCGCCGACCCAGTGGCGGCCAGTATAAATGCAAAATTAGATGACCACTGCCCATGAATTGATGTGCGTTGAGTTGCCATTGTTATCCTATTGAGTCAAACGCGTCTCATTGTGGTCAATTATTAGAGGCGTTACAAGAGACTTGGCATGGTAAACCGTCGTGCCATGAAGAAGACCCCACTGATGGCATGGTGTCTCCCCGTCATGTGGTCTCAGCCGAGACCAGCCGCCGCAGGCGCTCAAGAGGGTAGTCGTAGCCGATGGCCTTGGATGGGGTCTTGTTCAGCAGTCGAGTCAAATCGGCCTGGCCGAAATTTTCCAGGCCGTCGGCGGCGCTGATGGACCACACCAGCATTTGCTTCATGTTGTTCATCGAACCGAGGACGCCGCGATTGTTAGTCTTTGCCAAGCGAATCTCACTGGTCTTATTCAGCATCCGTTCGACCTGGGCCTGGCCGAAGTCCAACTGTAGCAAGGCCTTGAACAGGCCCTGGTCAAAGACCTCCGAGAACCGGGCAAAGTCGGGGCGGGTCAGACCACAAAGGAAGAACGAGAACAGGGTCTCGTCGTAGGTGAACAACACGCACTTGCGGCGCTCGAAGAGCAGCAAGTTGGCATGCCAGCCGGAGTCGTCGGCGGTGGCCTCGGGGTCGGCTTGCGTTCGAAGCTCCTTTAGCAGCTTCTGAGTACAGCGGATAGTCGTCATCTGTTCTTTTAGGGCATAAATGAACCAGACTGATAGGCCGTGAATGCCGATGGGGATCAGGGATAGTAGCAGATTTTTACATTGGCGGTGCAAACCCAGGTTTTGCCGCCGAAGCCCACCGAAGAAGCAAATAACAAGACTTGACCCCTTTACCTCGCGCTATCCGACCAAAGCCGCATTGCTATTTGAGCTGTTGGTGCAATTTCAGAGCGACTTCCCGGAGTTTGAGATCAAGGCTATTCTGGCCGATGCGT